>JAEUSS010000106.1 GCA_016788685.1 Prolixibacteraceae bacterium
CGGTAGCAGCTGCCGGCCGGCAGAGTTTGTGGTGGTCAGTGTTGCTTCACCCGTTGCAGATGCTTAGCTTCACAGCTGTTGTCAGTTATCATTTCTATAGCCGAATTAAAAAAGGTACCGAATGGAAGGGAAGAAAAATAAGATTTCAGGACTAATTGCGTTGCTGATATTTCCCGTTTTCATAGCAACCGCTCAGCCAAAGGACCTGAACGATTTTCAGTGTGCTTTTTCTGACAGTTATCGGGAGGGTAATATGGGGCCTTGGCCTGGTTTGATTGCTGAGATGGAGAAAATAGAATCTCCTGATCTGGTTTGGCAGACAGAAATATTGAAAGCCATATATGGATTGGTGGGTTACCAGATTGGTGCAGGGCAAAAGGATTTGGCAAAAGCATATGTAAAAAAGGCAGATGTCCGCCTTGAAAAGTTGCTGACAGGTTATCCCCGGAATGCCCGGCTTCATAGCTTGGCGGGCGCTTTTTATGCATACAAGATCAGCCTCAATGTTTACAAGGCTCCGTTTTTGGGACCTAAAAGTCTGTACCACATCGAAAAATCAATTGAACTTGATCCTTCAGAACCAATGGGGTACATCGAAAAAGGAAATTCGCTCCTGTATCGTCCGGCGGCTTTTGGCGGCAACAAGCACGAGGCGCTTGTTTTCTACAGGAAAGCTCTTAAACTGATGGAGACTCAAGCTAACTGGGAGTGCAATTGGCAACAGATGCTGCTACGGGCGTTTATCCTGAAAGGACTGTATGAAACCAATCAGGTTGCTGAAGCCAAAATGTTTACCGAGCAAATGCAGAAAGAGTATGGCTCAATGGGATGGATTAAACAATTTGTTGGCGCCAATCCGATGGGAAAAAATTAAAAGCAACTCCTTTCTCTTGCCGGAGTTATTGGCCCAGTTCTTTCCGGATACGGTCTTCGATGATCTTGGCCAGTTCGGCAGAGTCCATTCCGGTGGGGTCGATCGGGTCGAGGGCTGTGAATTTCAGGTGAACACCAAAAGTCATGGGGTAATACCCGTTTTTCATCAGATCGTGGTTGCCATCAATGGCAAACGGAACAACAAGTGCCGAGGGTGAAGTTTTGATGAGCGAAGCAATTCCGGCAGGCATGAACTGGTGCACTTTTCCGTCTTTGCTTCGGGTTCCTTCAGGAAAGATGCAGGCTGCGTAGTTATTTTCTTCGATGTGTTTGCCTAAAGTCAGAATGTCTTTAACCGATTGTCTCGGATTTTTCCGGTCGATCAGTACTGATCCGCCATGACGAAGGTTGTACGAGATGCTAGGAATTCCTTTTCCCAGTTCGATTTTTGAAATAAACTTCGGGTGGTTTTTTCTGAACCCGACAATTACAGCCGGAATATCTAAAGTGCTCTGATGATTGGCCACAATAATTAACGGACGATTTTTCGGAATTTTGGACAGTCCGCGGAACGTGATTTTTGTTCCCAGAATCCTCAAACTGTACAAAAGACCATAATTCAGCACATCAACCGCTTTTTTTCGTACCGGGTAGCCCCAAATCAATCGGGTTATTACTTGGATTGGATGGAAAACAACCAGGAGGAATCCGAATATGAGCAGATAAAAAGGTGTCAGGAGATATGAAAATAACTTCTTCATGGCAATTGTTTCAATTTAAACGGGGACAAAATAATCAAAAAAAAATCAGCTTCGGAAAAGAAATGCGACAAGGCAGCGGGATCGACTGGCGAGCTATTGAAGTTTTTTTGTTTCTTTGACCAATTGTTTCCGGCATAAAATATTCGTTGGTATGGTCAATAATGATATTCTTAAAAAGCTGCGTGTTGCATTGAAACTTCGGGATGAAGACATTATTCAGATTTTAGATCTGGCGGGGTTTTCTTTCTCAAAGAGTGAGGTCAATGCCTTGTTCCGTGCCGAAGATCATCCGAATTACAAGGAATGCGGCGATCAGCTGCTTCGTAATTTCCTGAACGGACTGGTTATTTATATGCGGGGTCCGGCAGGCGAGGAGCGCAAGCCTTTTCAGGAGAAAGTACCGGTAAGCAAGGAAAAGCCCAGGGTGATTATCAAAAAATCAGTCAGACCTAAAGGGAAAGAGCTATAATTTTGCCGGGATATGAGGCTTTCCGGCTTCCAGCCACGCTGTGTAAATAAGCCTGGCCAGCGTTTGAGCCGATTCTTCGAGGAGCTGAACGGTAAGCAGGCTCGACTCTTTCCATAGACTTTCGTAGTAAATGTCGTTGTATTGTTTCCCGGCCAGTTCATAGGCGATACGATCTGCCGTCAGAAGCTTCCCGATGAAGGAGTGGTTGGCGTAAATGTAGCCGAAGATGTAGGAGTGAACCTGATCAATTTTACGGATTTCGGAGGTTTTAAGCTGAACATTGTCAATATACCGGTCTGTCATTGTTTCTTCAAGTCTCCGGTGAATACCGGTGTGGCCGCTCATCTGGCCATCGTAGTTGGCTGTGATGTGAAGCGGCATAAAAGCGTCACCAACGTAATGCCCCAGATCGGCGGCGGTCAGGGCTGCCTTTTCCCAGTTTGCAGATTTTAGATCCTGAACCAATGCATGGTAAGTTGAGTCGGTCACCCACGGCAAAGTTCCGTTTATAATCACCATTTCCTTTCCGTATATCGAACATGCCGCCTTAAAGTCTTCAACGATCTTGTTTGTATTGTTAAAGTCGGTGTAATTATCGAGATCAATAAAGTGTTTTACGAATTCAGTTTTGTCTGCTTTTTTCCGTCGGTCGGGATCGGAACCGTGCTCAGCCATTATCGGAGCCCATATTTTCAGTTGGTGCATTTCCTG
>JAEUSS010000121.1 GCA_016788685.1 Prolixibacteraceae bacterium
GTGTAGAATTCCACACCCTGGCGGTTGCGGTCCCAATAAAGTTCGTCGCAGTACAAAGTATCACCTTTTTCAATGTTGATCACCTTTACACTGTCGCGTAAGAAAACAGTGCTCTGGTTTTGTTTGTATTGACCGTAAAAAGAGTTGAGTTTGCTTTCCACCTTTCCCATGTCATTGTAAAAATCCACATAAAGCTTTTTCGGAAATTCAACATAAGGAACCGCTTCCTGTACATTTAACATCAGTGGTGAAGTAAGAATGGCTTTTGTTTTTCCACCAATCGTATAGTTCAGTACAATATTGTGTGCTTCTTCAATACCAATTTTATTCTTTGAAAGATCTTTCACTTTGGCTTCATCATTTTCGCAGGCACACAAAAAAATGCAGCCGGTGAATGCGACTGCAGTTTTTATAAAATATGATAAGCTTTTTTTCATGTAACTCTTAATCGTATTTCCTTTTCTGGAACCAGCGGGCATTCATTGATATGCCGAAATTGATGCGTACAAAATTTTCCCGCAAACCAACAGATTGTTTGTTTCCTCTTCCGCCCGCTTCAATCGATGTATTTAAAGATACGTAATCACCTCTGCCAATTGTTCTGGGGGATGTAAGCGGGAAGCTTGCGCCCACTGTTGCGGCATACTGGTTACGGGTTTTGCCGAGTTTAATGTAATCCGGACCAAAATAAAATCCTGCACGGTATTTTACAAAATTAAAATACTTGGTAGTCGATGTTTTTACTGCATAAGGATTGAACTCGGCTCCTATTTTGGCAACCCAGCTATTGGCAACAATATCTTTATCGTTGTAATAACGGTAACCATTCCACGCAGTATATTCAAAATCGGCGCCCAGCAACCAATGTTTTTTCCTGGTCTGGTAGGTGAAGCCTGTTCCGAATGTTGCAGGAATAATTACTTCACCTTTAACATCATTTGTTTTTGAAACACTGTCAATGGTTACATAAGAACCGGTTCCATCTGTTGCAAAAGTTTCGTTGATGGTGCTTTGCCTTGCATCCAGCTTCTGTTGCAGGTTGGCATAAACGCCGATCCTGATCACCGCTGCTTTGGGTGTATTGATCTGGTACTGTATGCCGGTATTGAGGAAGAGTCCGCCAAAGCGACTTTGCACTTCCAGGTTTGAACGATAATAAGCCACGGTATCATTCACCAGGGAAGTTCTTGTACTGTAGTCTTTTGTTCCGAACGTATAGCCCGAACTGAACCCAATGCTGAATTCATTCTTGCGTGCACCCTTTCCGATTTTACGAAAACCTGTACTTACATTCACCTGGTTCACACCGCCACTTCCTTCATACAATGTATTGATGCTGTCGATCGTTGACAAACGACCATTCTGTTCTATTTTATAATTGATGCGTGTTAATGGTTTCAAACCAAAACTCAATCCCCAGGTCATTCCCTTTGCTTCCATTTTACGGGTTGAAATCGGGAAGCCAACCTGCAGGTAAGAGATCACAGCGTTGGTTGCTTTGTATTTATCTGTTGAAGTAGTGCTTTTCAGGGAGCGGATATCCACTTCGCCACCGAAATCAAAAATGGTATTGGAATAATTTCTTGAGTTGCTCAGGTTGCCGAGCGATGCAGGATTGGCAATATTGATATTAAAAGGCGCCCCTACAAGACCATAATCAGAATAAGCAGCAGATATGCCACCCATT
>JAEUSS010000129.1 GCA_016788685.1 Prolixibacteraceae bacterium
CGACGATTTATACCTGATCCGCGAAACGGCCAGGCAACTGCTGGCCGCCACCGAACCCGAAGGCAGCGAAATACGCTTGCTGGGCATTACGCTTTCCAATTTTGGCGAATTGCCGCCACCCGGCCGCAGGCAAAAGCTGCCGGGGCAACTGCGCCTTTTCCCCTGAGGGAGAGATTGGCGACCAATCAGAACGAATATTTTAAACTCAGCAGGGTTTTGTAGTTCCGGGGCAATCCGGGGTAATAATAGCGGGGCGTTTGGTTTCCGGCGGCCGTGGCGTTAATCAGGATCATGGAAGCATAATGCCGGTCGAACAGGTTCTGTACTCCGGAAGAAAAGGCGACCGAAAGGCGGTTGAACGATTTTTCGTATCCGGCCGCCAGGTTGGCCAGTTGATAGGCATCGGTAAACAGCGTATTGTCGTCGCGCATGGGCATTCGTCCAACGGTTTGGAAGTGCAGGTTCACGAAAAAGCCCCGTGCGTGGGTGGTTTCCAGCATCCAGTTGGTGACCGAGGCCGGAGTTCCGGTCAGTTTATTTCCTGAATAGTCGTTGCCGTTATCCACCAATCGGGCAAAGCGGTAGCGGGTCAGGCTGGTGTTTATCCTGAAAAAGGAAGACCATTCGGGGCGGGCAATCACTCGGTAATCCAGTTTGATTTCCACGCCGGGATGTTTGGTTTGCCCGGCATTGATGCCCATGTATTCGTCATCGGCAGTCCGGCGGGCAACCAGCAGGTTTTTTACGTTCATGTAATAGGCCGAAACTTCGAAAAAGAGCGATCGGGCAACCGATCCTTTGGCGCCCAGCTCCATATTCCAGCCGGTTTCGGGTTCGATGGCCGTGTTGCGCAGGCCGCCGGGCATCAGCGTTTCTTCGAGGGTGGGAGGGGAGAACCCGTGGCTCACCACTGCAAACAGGCTGATTTTTTCGGTTGTCTTCCAGTTGGCCGCCAGTCGTGGCGAAATCACCGGGTCAAAAGCCTGCTTTCCGCCCTGATCGCCGTTTGACCGAAAATGATCGTTGTAGCGGTAGCTGGTCTGGTTCCAGTTCAGACTGGCTGACAATTGCACGCGTTGCCTGAAATTCAGGTCGGCCAGGATAAACACATTGTTGTAGCTGCGGAATTCTTCGTTGTCCGTCAACAGGTTTCCTGCCGTCCGGTTGTTGTTCTGAAGCGTTTGCCAACGGTAGTTTTCGGTAAAGAATTCGTTGCCAACGATCAGGCGGCTGGTTGTTTTTCCGGCGATGTATTTCTTTTCGACGACCGAACGCAGGCCCAGGTAGTGGTTTTTTTCCTGAAGAATGTTGAAGGGCCGCAACTCGTTGTTCCGATTGGTTTGTCCGAAGGTACTAAGTTTAGCCAGCCAGTTTTTACCGAAGGTTTGCTGAACGGAAATTCCGCCGAAAGCCTTCCGGTAATCTTCGTATCCTTTGGCGGCAGCCCAGTTTGCCGCGGCTTTTTCGGGTGTTTCCCGGAAGGTTTTCAGGTCGATGGAACTCGGAATGTAGGCGTCCATTTTGATGAAAGCCGCCAGCAGATCAATCCGGGTCTGGTTGCGGGTAAATGCCGAAGTCCAGGTCAGATTATGGCGGTTGGTCGCATTGTTCTCGCGGTATCCGTCCGAATGAATCCGGTTGTAAACCAGCGAATGCCCGGTGTTTGGACCGGCAACAGCCAGCTTTCCGGTGTATTTGATGGTCTGGAACGAGCCAACTGAAATTTGCTGGGCAAACTGATCTTTGGTTGGCAGGTCGGGATTAAACAGCAAAACGCCACCCAATCCGGCGCCGTAAAATCCGGAGGACGGGCCTTTGATGATTTCGATGTCGGCAATCTGTTCCAGGTCCAGGTCTTCGAGCGTAGTCTCGCCAACGCCGTTGGTCAGCGGAATATCGCCGTAATAGGCCCTGATTTTATTGCTTCCGTACGGTGAGCGGGTTCCGATGCCGCGAATGGTCAGCCGGTTGGTATTGATCGATCCGCTTTGCATCCATACTCCGGCTATTTTATTGACCGATGGTGCCAGGGTGAAGGCCGGTTCGCGCAGCAGCTGGCGGTTGGGAATAATTCCGATGGCGCCGGGAGTATCGAGCAGCCGTTTTTCTGAACGGAACGCTTTGACCACCACTTCCTGAATGTTGACGATCGTGTCAGCACGGTCGCCTGACTGCTCTTGCGGCAACTCTGGTTGGTTGTTCTGCGCTTGAATCAGAAAAGAAATCAGGATGAAGAATACCGTAAATATTTTAGTTTGGGCTGGCTTCATCCTGATTCATTCAACGCATAATTGTTGGGTACAGACTTTTATAAACTTGTTCGGAGAGTTAATTCGGTTTTCAGTCTTTTATCTTCTTGGGTTTACAGAGTTTATCTTCTTTCTTTGCTTTTCGTTCGCAGCGTTTACAAACAAATTTTGCATCGTCCTTCTCTTTGTAATCCTCGTTTTTACACTGGGTCTTGCTCATATCTATTTCTTATCCTGTTCGACGTGCTGTAAAACAACCTCGACGGGGTAATTGTTTTTCAGATACTCTGCTAATTTTTCGGCCGCGTAAACCGAGCGGTGCTGCCCGCCTGTACAACCGAAACTGACACACAGGTGCGAAAATCCCCGCAGCGAATATACCTCAACCGAATGGGATACGAGTTTGAAAACGGGTTCCAGAAAGTCGGCCATCGTCGATTTTTCTTCCAGAAACTGCTGAACCTGCGGATCTTTTCCGGTCAGGTGCTTGTATTCGGCGTATTTCCCGGGGTTGTGGATGGCGCGGCAATCGAACACAAAACCTCCGCCATTTCCGGAAGGATCTTTGGGGATTCCTTTTTTGAACGAAAAACTGCTGACCCGTACCGTCAGCCGGTCGTTCACGGGGGCGATGGATTTCAGGAATTCCGATTCGGTGACGGCTTTCAGGACTTTAAACAGCTCGGGTAATTTGGCCTGAATGGTGTTTCTGTCCAGCAAAGTTTCCAGGTTCTTCAGCGCAAACGGAATACTTTTCAGGAAATGTTCCTTTTTTTCGTAGAAGCCCCGGAAGCCGTAGGCGCCCATCGCCTGCATAATGCGAATAAGCACGTATCCGCCAAAGAGCGATTTAAATTTTTCGCGGTCGATGTGTTTGTACTGGCTCAGTTCGTTGAGATAAAATTCGAGCAACTCTTCGCGTTCTGCTTCAGGAATATTGGCTTTGGCGTCGTACAGCAGCGAAGCCAGGTCGTATTGCAGCGCACCTTTTCGTCCGCCCTGGTAGTCGATGAAATACACCTCGCCGTCCTTGAGCATCACATTCCGGCTCTGGAAATCACGATACAGGAACGCATTGTTGTCAACGGCCAGCAGGTAGTCGCTGAAGGTTTGGAAATCATCTTCTAAAGCCTGTTCGTCGAACGGGATTTTGGCCAGTTTCAGGAAATAATACTTGAAATAATTCAGGTCCCACATCATCGATTGTTTATCGAAAGCATCGCGCGGGTAGCAATAGCTGTAATCGATGTCTTTTCCGGCAACCAGCTGGATGCGCGGAAGCTGGCGAAGCACTTTTTTGTACTCGTTTACAATTTTTACTGAAAAGCCTTCGGTTTCGCGGGTTCGTGATAGAAAATCAAAAAGGGTCGTGTTCCCCAGGTCTTCCTGAAGGTAGGATTCCATGTTTGCATTTACGGCATAAATGTGCGGAACGGGGATGTTTTTATTCCGGAAATGAGCCGAAAATTCGAGGAAAGCCTGATTTTCCTTGATGTCCTGGTTGTGCGCGCCGATCACCTGATGATTGGCACTCTTCATCCGCGCATATTCGCGGTACGAACCCGAAGCCGGCAATTGCTCAAAAAAGGTAACTTCTTCTTTGAAGTGCGACTCAAATAAACTGATGAGCTGATCTTTTATCTTTAGTTCCAAAATGAAATATTTTACGATGTTTTTAACTCATACGCCGAACAGTTGGCAGAAAATTCAGGGTTTGCCGGTTCAGCGCGTCAAATTTAATTTTTTTGTTTGTCTAATGCTTCCTTGATTTTCTTTAACTGATCTTTCGGGTACTTTTCGTTTGGTTTCAGGGTCAGAGCCTTGTTGTAACTGAAACGCGCCAGGCTGTAGTTTTCAAGCTTCAGGGCCTCATCGGCTTCCGAAATAATTTTCAGGTATTTTTCATTTTCCTGATCGCTGGCATCCTGTTCAATCAGCTTTTGAATTTCCTTGAGTTTGATTTGCGGATAATTTTCGTCGCGTTTTACAGCCATTGCCCTGTTGTAATAAAAACGGGCGATGGCCATTTCTTTATTAAAGAATGCCTCGTCAGCTTTGGCAATTGCATCGCGGTATTCCGCTTCTTCTTTTTCCGAAAGCAACGAATTGGTCAGCACCTGAATTTCATGAATCCGGTCTTTCGGATATTGTTCCCACGATTTAATGTCGAGCGCCTTGTAGTAAAAGAATTTGGCGATGGGGTAGTTCTTCCCGTCAAAAGCTTTGTCGGCTTCGGAAATCGCCTGATCGTACCCCAAATTGTCGTTCGCCGACAGCTGTGAGTTGATCAGCTTCCGGATTAATTCCAGCTGGCTTTTGGGGTATGCTTCATCCGGCTTGATTGCGTTGGCCTTGGAATAGTAGAAACGGGCCACGGTGTAATCTTTGACTTCGAATTGCTCATCAGCTTTTTTTACGGCCTGGTTGTAATCATTTGTCGTGGTAAATGACGGTGCTACAGCTTCGGTTGCCGGGGCCGGATTGTCAACCGGTTTTTCCGGCACGCTGGCAACTGCGGGTTCCGGTTTTTGGGCAGCGGCTATTTCTGCTTGCCTGGCTTCATCCACCAGTTTATCGATGAGTGCAATCTGATTTTTCGGATAAGATTCATCAGGTTTGATCCCGGAAGCTTCCAGGTACTGATTCCGTGCTTCGGCGTATGTTTTCTGGCGGAAGGAATGGTCGGCCAGTGAAATAGCCTGGCGGTACTTGTCTTCGGTATCGCGCAGAGCCTGTGCCAGACGGGCTTTCTCCCGCTGATCAAGCAACCGGTCGATGACCTTGATCCGTTCTGCCGGTAGTTTTTCGGCTGGTTTAAGTGTTTGTGCTGCCTCAAACTGCAGGCGCGCTTCGGGAAGTAAATCGTCCTGAAGGGATTTTTCGGCCTTGGCCAAAGCTTCCTGATAAGCTTTTTCTGCCTTGGCATCATTTTGCGCACGTTCGGCCAGCAACGATTGTATTTCCTGAATTTTACTCTTCGGATACTCTTCGGCAGGTTTGATTGTTGTGGCATTGCGGTATTCGGTCAATGCTTCATTTAGTTTTTGTCCGGAGTAAAAATCGTCAGCACCCCGGATGATTCGTTTGTATTCGGCATCCTGACGGGCCAGCAACTGCATCTGGTCTTCGATAGCCTGAATGTTTTTCTGGATAACCGTTTTCTGATCGGGTTTTATAGTGAGGGCTTCTTTGTATTTCAGCAGCGCTTCCCCGTACCGTTTATTTTGTTCGTGTTCTTTTGCATCCGACAGTACCGCACTGAACAAACTGTTTTTGGCCTGCAGCATGGAATCCTGCTGCGCTTTCTGCATGGCCAGTGTCTTTGCTTTTTCCTGCTGTGCCAGCAGAAGATCAATTTGGGCAATCTGATCTTTGGGATAAGTTTCCGTCGGTTTCAGGACTAAAGCTTGCTCGTATTTTGCTTTGGATCCCTGATATTCCTTATTCCTGAAATTACTGTTCGCGTCGGCAATCAGTGTTTTATAATCTTCGTCCAGTTTCTTCAGCCGGTTATTTTCAACTTCGGCATCCGCCTTTTTCTGTCCGATTTCCAGTAACCTGCGGGTGGCATACGGGTCTTCTTTTTTGTAGGTAAGCGCTTCCTGGTATGCTGTTGCGGCAGCATCAAACAGGTTGGAGCTGAACGAGCGGTCGGCTTTGGTTATAGCAGCTTTATAGTTTTGCTCGGTTTGTTCGGTTTTGAGTTTTTCAATCAGAGACAGCTGATCTGCCGGATACTTTTCGCCGGGTTTAATCTGCAGGGCTTCGGTATAAACCAGTCTGGCCGGGTCGTATTCTTTGAAACCAAAGTGTTTGTCGGCCAGCTGAATGGTCTGCTGGTATTTCTTGTCGGTATCAGCGGCAGCGAGAGCCTGATTCATCTCAACGATTTTATCCTTGGCCGTTTGGTTGCCGGGTTTTAATTCCAGCGCCTTTTGGTATGAAGTTAAAGCCTGCTGAAAGTTTTTCTGCTGAGCCTGGGTGTTGCCGGTTTGCAGTGCCTGGTTAAAATCTTTTTCCAGTTGGTCGAGCCGGGCTTTTTGTTGTTTTTCCTGATTAATCAGGTCGATCTGATTCTGCGGATAGGGATTTTCGGGTACCATAGGTTTGGCCTGGTTGTACAAAACGATCGCCTGATCGTAGTTTTTCTGCTGGTAATTGTTGTCGGCTTTGGCAATCAGGTCTCTGTACTGTTTTTGTTTTTCCTGAAGGGCCAGTAACTGATCAATTTCGCTGATGCGTCCGTTGGCAAATGCATCGCCCGGTTTGTGTTGCAAGGCTTCCTGGTAGACGGGGCGGGCTTCCGGATAGTTTTTCTTGTCGAAAAGCCCGTTAGCCCTGGCGATGGCCGATTGGTATTTCTGCTCAAGCTCGGCTTTCAGTTTTTCCGAATTTTCGAGCGCTTTGACCAGGTCCTGAAGTTCGGCTACCCGATCGTTGGGATAA
>JAEUSS010000252.1 GCA_016788685.1 Prolixibacteraceae bacterium
GATTCTTTTCTTTTGCTTGATCTTGTTTAAATCAGCTGCCGAAAAGGATGGAGTAAAAGGTTCTTCAAGTTGTTGCATATGTTCTTTAATTAAAAGAAACAACTAAATAACAGGCATTACAATCTGGAGCAAAGTTATTAAAATATTTAACTAAGTATTCTTTAAAAATTAATATTTAAATATACTTTATAACACATTTTAACATCCAATAAAACCAACAACAACAATCAAACAACTACAAAACAACGATTTAACATACAATTATCGGTGCAGACAACTATCCGACATAGTTCAATACGTGTACAGAACCTGATTCTGCCGATCAAGGATTGTTAAGTCGTAAAAATCTAAATCAACTGTCCGCTTGAACTAAGACAAAAAAAAAGGTGATCCGGGCATGCCCGGATCACCTCACAATGTCAGCTCTTCATGCACTATGGTTTTGAGAACCAAAGCTTAGTATCCATTGCATCAGCTCCCTGCCGACCGATCGCGATGGCCAGATTTGCTCCGTTTTTACTTTTTGCTGAACTTCCGTAAATCATCCTCTCAGGATACTTACCGCTCATATCTCCAAGTCCGAAAATGTCGGGATCGCTAACTCCGTTGGCTAGTACTGCCGGATATCCCAATTTGCGAACCACTGCCCAACCTTCGAATCCTTCGGTATACGAATTTATCCATCGCTGAACTGCAATCTTCTCCAGCTTCTGACTTGTTGATCCTGTTGTTATATCAGCCAGTGCAGACATCGCCAGATAAGTATTAATATCTCCGTCGGCACACCCCCACATCTTCATCGATTTACGAATACCTTCTTTAAACTCAGTATCAGCATTTCCTGAAGCTCCTGAAACACCCCGAACAATTGCCTCTGCTTTCAGAAAATAAGCCTCTGCTGTTGTTAAAACAATTTCAGGATAAAGGTTAGATGTTGTTCCTTTCTTTACAACAAAAAAATCGGTTGGAATGCAAAAGAATTCCCGACGAATAAGCGGCTGTATAAATCCATTCAGCCTGACTGGCTGCCCTACAAAATTTTTGTTTGCCGCCATAGAGATGGTCACCTCGTTATCTGTATTTTCATTACCAGTCTTGGTATAGTCGGCACCGGCAGCATTTAAAACATCACACAAATAAGTAACCCTCTTAGGCCAAAGCGTGTTGTCAGAGCCCGATGCCGGCCGTGTAAATTTAAAAGTCCCTCCCAATGCCGGCTTTACAAATTTTGTCAAACGAGGATCATTATAGTCTCTCAAATAATCTACCATCGGTTGACTTACTGTCCATCCGCCGCCACTGCCGAAGCCACCGAAATCGAGCCATGCGCCGGCATACGAATCGCTGTTCCATTTCGAAATATTATTATCCTTAGTCATCAGAACATTATCGGCATCAGTAGACAAAAGCGGGGCAGCCATAGCTTGTGAAACAGCCGCAGCTCCAAAGTCATCACCTGTGGCTCCGTATGCCCGCAAAGCAATGCGTAACTTCAAGGTATTGGCCAATTTTTTCCATTTTTGAAGGTCGCCTCCGCAATACAAGTCATTCGTCCCAAGATCCTGAATGCCTTCGCCAGTTTTTGCAACATCGCCGATGGTTGACATGGC
Organism: Prolixibacteraceae bacterium; assembly: GCA_016788685.1. Lineage (GTDB taxonomy): Bacteria > Bacteroidota > Bacteroidia > Bacteroidales > Prolixibacteraceae > Aquipluma. The sequence continues at coordinate 1,611 of JAEUSS010000252.1, forward strand.
CGCATCCAGATCAGCAATTATACCTTTATAAATGTCTTTCTGGGTGTCATATGCCGGTAAAAGAATATCAGGATTTCCAGCCTGCGAATATGGTATTTCTCCAAAGGTTTCAGTATACATCTGATAATAGAGTCCTTTAATTATCAAACCCACCGCATACATGTACTCATTTTCAAAGTCACCTCCGGGCTTGGTTAATTTCAGGAAATTGTCCAGTTGCCCGAAATAGCCGTCAAAGAAATCCCAGGTAGCATCAGTGTAGGACGCACTGTATTTGTACCCCAATTCGTCAGACCACCACGAATAATTATCGCCAAAAGTAAAATATCCGGCAAACCGATCGGCATGAATTAACATTGCCCTCCAGTATGGATAATTATCAGGGGCATAGAGTTTATATTGAGGAACAGTCAGGAAGTACTTTGCACTGGCCTGATCGGCAGTTATCGCGTTCGGATCTTTATTGATATCCAGAAAATCATTGGTACAACTTCCAAAACCCAACGCGAATACGATGACAAACAAAAACTTATATGTTTTCATAGTTTTTCATTTTTTCGTTAAAATTTCACATTAACATTAAAGCCCAGGCTTCTGGAAGTTGGCATATTATAGAATAATACCCCTTGAGCAAAATTGCTCGCGCTGAAGCTTCCTTCCGGATCAAAATTATCGAGTGCTTTATAAATAAAGAAGATGTTGCGCCCTGTTACGCCAACAGAGGCTCCTTTTATAAATGATTTGCCAAGTATTGATTTAGGCACCTCATAAATAAACGACAGTTCCCGAAGCCTAATGTTTGTTTGGTCAAAAACATAATTTTCGGCAACACCGGCATAGCTCCCCCAGTATTCCTGGGCCGAGATGGCTGTCGCATTTTTAGTCCCATCTTCCTTAACTCCGTCAATCACGATTCCTTCTTCCCGATAACCAAGAGTTTTCTTTGATACTCCGGAATTATCCAGTCCGGCATCTGTTCCTGAATATACTTTCCCGCCAATACGTGCGTCAACCAGAAAACGCAACGAAAAGTCCTTATACGTAATCGTATTGGAGATACCGCCAATCCAGTCCGGCTGATAGTTTCCGACTTTCTTTTTATCCGGAGAAACAATGAAACGGCCCTGCGCATCAACAATCTTTCGGCCTTGTGAATCAAGCTTATAGGTAGATGCGTAAATATCTCCGTAACCACCACCAACTTCTGCAACAACCTCCACAGCTCCTGAATTTGTTGTTGTCAGCACATACCGGTCAACTCCCTCAATCAATTTATTCAGCTTATTTTTGTTCGTTGAAAAGTTAAACGAGACATCCCATTTAAAATCAGGTTTACTGATCGGGATAAAACCCAGCATCATTTCAAACCCTGTATTTTGCATTTCTCCAACATTGGTATGTTCGAGCGAATATCCCGTCGACGGAGGAATGGGGATATTCATAATCAGGTTCTTAGATTTCCGGTCATAATAAGATATGTCTGTATATAAGCGGTTATTAAAAAACCTGAACTCTCCTCCAACTTCGAATGAAGTGACCTGTTCAGGTTTCAGGTCCGGATTATTTCGGGTCGAAGGCCGTGTCAGAACAGTTAATCCCAGATAACTGTCGCTTGCTGACGACAGGTTGAATGAGTTTTGCAAAAGGTAAGGATCGGTGTCGTTACCTACCTTCGCCCAGCTTACCCTAAACTTTCCGTAATTCATTGTATCCCATCCAATCAGTTCATTCACAAGAACCGACACGCTGGCCGAAGGATAGAAATAAGACCAGTTGGTTTCCGGCAAAGTTGAAGACCAGTCGTTACGTGCCGAACCTTCGAGATACAAAACCTGATTATAGCTGAGCTGAGCAGATCCGTACACCGAATTGATCATTTTTTCCCTCAAAGGCGTATATCTCGGTGAATTATTTGAAGCACTCTCCAACGTTGGCTTTGTAGGAATCTTGAAATTTTCAGCAAAAATGCTCATCCCCTCATAAGTATTATACATGTGGTTTGCACCGACATTGACATCAAAACTAATTTTGTCATTTAAGGTCTTTTTGTACATCACGAGGGCATCGGCATTCGTTTCACTGGTTTTTTCCATACTGTTATTCAGCCTTCCGCCTCCATAAAACCAATGTCCGTACTGCCTTGTATTTTCAATTTTCTCATTTGCCATATCGGTACCTACTCTAACAAAGGCAGACAACTCCTCGCTGAAAGTATAGGTTGCTTTTACAAAGCCCTGAATACGTGAACGAGAATCGAGGTTCTTATCGTGCAACATGAACCAGTATGGATTCCCGACCGACCCGTTGGCATAAGATTTCACTTTATAGGTGGCAGGATCCTGGAAGTCTTTCAAATCGGTAATCACGGTATTCCGGGGTATCGGATACAAATAAGCCATCACACCTTCCGTTCCCATAATTGGCCGATTGGTTCCATCCTGAACAAAATAAGTAACCTTAGCATCAACATTCAGCTTATCGCTCAGATCGGTGGTTGCCCTCAGGTTGAAATTATGCCGCGACAATTTGGTGCCGGGCACGATAGCATCGGCAGAAGTGTTGGTGTATGAGAACCTGAATGATGATTTCGAATCTCCGGCTTCCATAGCCATAGAATGAATATAAGTTGAGCCCGTCCTGAAAAAATCTTTGACATTATCAGGCTGCGGAGAATAAGCTTTGGTCGTACCATCCCAATATATCTTATTCGATCCGTCCATTTTGGCACCCCATGATCCTCCCGAACTCCGAAGTTCGCTTAAAGAGGTTGGTGTGTTTCCCTGAGTCCCCTGTCCATATACATTTTGAAATTCGGGAAGTTGCATAGGACTTTCAAAAGTATAATTCCCGGAATACGAAACTCCGAGACCTTTGTTTAACTTCCCTTTTTTTGATGTGATAAGAACAACCCCGTTGGCAGCCCTGGCGCCGTACAAAGCGGCAGCATTCGGCCCTTTAAGTACCGAAACAGACTCGATATCGTCAGAATTAAGGTCAGAAACTCCCGATCCGTAATCTGATTTGCTGTACTCTCCGGCATCAGAACTTGAAGCGGATCCATACCCGGAGTTATCAATCGGAATACCATCAATCACATACAGAGGCTGATTATTTCCGGTAAGCGAGTTATTACCGCGGATAACAACCCTCGAACTACTTCCGGGACCGAAGGTTCCCTGAGTGATGACCACCCCGGCAACCCTGCCGGCTAAAGAGTTCACCACATTAAGTTCCTTCACCGTATTCAAATTTTCGCCTGAAACTTCGGATACCGCATATCCCAGTGATTTCTTTTCACGCGATACGCCCAAAGCAGTAACAACAACCTCGTTAAGACTAATGTCCTGCGAAATCATCTTCACATCAATGACCGCGTTGGTCTTCACGGTTTCTTCAATAGTTTTCATGCCAATAAAAGAAAATACCAGGACCGAATTGCCGGAACTTACTTTAATCGTGTATTTTCCGTCCGTATCCGTCAGGGTTCCGTTCATGGTTCCCTTTTCAGAAACAGAAACTCCTGGTAATCCGAGTCCGTCAGCTTCGGAAACGACTGTTCCGGAAACTGAAATCTGTGCCATTGCACTACCTATAAGTGCAATACACATTACCGTC
>JAEUSS010000263.1 GCA_016788685.1 Prolixibacteraceae bacterium
GTGCTTCCTGAACAGGCGTCTAAAATCCTTCCGCTCCAAAATCAAAAATATTTGGCTGCAAATGTACGCATTAATGAGCAAAAGTGTAAACCTGAGAATAATTGAAAACTCAGGAGAAAGAAGCACAGACAAAAAAAATTGTTAACCTGCCGGATGTTTTGTAAATTTCAATATTGATTCCGTCAACCCGATAAAACTACAGATATGAGTAAAGATTCAGCAAAACATCATTCAAAACATGAAGATAAAGGCCTGAAACATATTGAATCGGAAAAAAAAGACCACCGGTCAATCAGCGACAAGAAATATAAAAAGGAACTCCGGAAACTGGAAGTTGAGCTGATTAAACTTCAGGAATGGGTGAAAACTAAACAACTGAAAGTGGTCGTTCTGTTTGAAGGCCGTGATGCCGCCGGAAAAGGCGGAGTAATTAAACGAATTACCGGCCCGCTCAACCCGCGTATTTGCCGCATTGCCGCTTTGGGGACTCCAACCGAGAAGGAAAAATCACAATGGTATTTTCAGCGATATGTAAACCAACTGCCTGCCGGAGGCGAGATCGTGCTTTTTGACCGGAGCTGGTACAACCGTGCCGGAGTTGAACATGTGATGGGTTTCTGTACCGATGAACAATACGAAGAATTCTTCAGGAGTTGCCCAGAATTTGAACGAATGCTGGTTCGTTCAGGAATTATCCTGATTAAATATTGGTTTTCGGTTTCCGACGAAGAACAAGAAAACAGGTTTCAGGACCGGATAAACGATCCGACCAAAACGTGGAAAATCAGTCCGATGGATATTGCTTCGCGCGAAAAATGGGTAGAATACTCCAAAGCGAAGGATGAAATGTTCAAATACACCGACATCAAGCAAGCGCCCTGGTATGTGGTTCCTGCCGACCATAAAAAACTCGCCCGCCTGAATTGCATCAGCCATCTGTTAAGCCTTATCCCGTACGAATCGCTTCCACACGCCCCCATCATTCTGCCTCCGCGAAAAAAATATCCGGCCTATGTCAGAACCCCGATTTCCGATCAGACTTTTGTTCCCGACCGCTACAGCCGTGAAAAAGACAAGCATACCCCGGGCGAAACAGAAACTGCCTGAAAAAGCACACAATCCTGATAAAAAAAGTATTTTTAGAGTTCAGAATTACCCCATTCAACCAAGCATAAAATAATGGCACGATTTTTAAACGACCGGAAAGAGATAACAGGAAAAATGCCGGGATCGCTGATCCATCTCGGACTTAAGCGAACCGAAAAAACCAGGCTTCGGATGATCCGTTTTTCAACCGATGAGTTGATTGAATCAGAACCCGGGCGGCTGGAAGACTGCCTTTCTTCCATTTCAGAGAATTCGGTTACCTGGATTAATATTGACGGGCTGAACGATGAGAAAATGATCAGCGAGCTGGGTGAACTGTTTAATATCCATGCCATTCTGCTGGAAGACATGCTCGACACCGGCCAGCGGCCTAAGTTTGCCGAAACCGACGACCTGCTGGTGGTTATTCTTAAAGTGCTTAATTACGATGAAAAAAGCAAAAAACTCTCATCCGAACAAATTTCCATGATTCTGGACGATTCGTTCCTCATTACGCTTCAGGAAGAGGAGGGCACTTATTTTGATCACATTCGTGAACGTATACGAAAGGGGAATGGCCGCGCCAGAAGAAAAAAAGCAGATTACCTCACCTACCTTTTACTGGATACCATCGTTGACAACTATCTCCTTAACATCGAAATTCTGGGAAGTATCATTGAAAAGACTGAATCAAGGATTTTTGCATCCAAACCTCAGAAAGGACTAATGGAGGAAGTGTACAAACATAAAACGGAGATTAACTTCCTGCGAAAAAACATACGCCCGGTCAAAGAAATTGTACACCACCTGATTGAGAATGAGTCGGGTTTTATTGCTGATGATAACCTGAAATACTTTCGCGATCTGAATGATCTGGTTATGCAAGCCTCTGAAACTATTGAAATCTACCAGATGATGCTGAACGACCAGCTGAATATTTATCATGCCAGCCTCGACAGTAAAGCCAATGAAATAATGAAAGTACTGACCATCTTTTCAGCATTTTTTATTCCGTTAAGCTTTGTTGCCGGAGTTTATGGCATGAACTTCGACAATCTGCCGGAGCTACATTTTAAGTATGGTTATTTATACTTCTGGCTGGTGATACTAACTATCACCTTAAGTTTAGTCTTCTACTTCAGAAAAAGGAGGTGGTTTTAGCGAAAAATAAGCATATCTTATCGCTTGCCGGCATCATCTATCACTGTTTCCAGGAAGGACAAAATAAAACGTACTGCCCATTCCTTCAACACTATCGACCCAAATCTGTCCTTCGTGTCGGTCGATAAAATCTTTACAGAGAATCAAACCTAATCCCGTGCTGGGTTCTCCGTCAGTCCCCGGGCGGCAGGTAAGTTCGTCAATCCGGAACAGTTTCTTTGCAATTTCCTTACTCATCCCGATACCTGTATCCCGGACAGAAACTTCGACCGAATTATCAGAATTTGTGTGTGCCGAAATCAATACCTTTCCTCCTTTGCTTGCAAATTTGACTGCATTGGATACCAAGTTACGAACGACTGATTCCAGCATGTTTACATCAGCGAAAACCATCAGATCTTCAGGAATGTTCAGTTCAATCTCCACCCCTTTTTTGCCGGCGACTTCGGATAAGGCCAACGTACTGTTGGTTACTTTCGGCTTCAGTAAAAATGAATTTGGATTGAAAGCAATCATTCCCCTCTGCAACCGCGACCACTGCAGCAAGTTTTCAAGCAAACTGTACAAATTCGTGGCAGAGTCTCTCATCAGCAAAGCTATTTCCTGAATATTATCCAACCTCAACGACGGCAGATCCTGCACCATCAACTGGGTTAAACCCAGGAATGCGGTAAACGGGCTTCTCAAATCATGCGCGATGATTGAAAAGAACTTATCTTTTTCAGCATTGATTCTCTGAAGTTCTTCATTTTTAGAACGAATCCGCTCTTCAACCTGATTCTTTTCGGTAATATCCCGGGCAGTAGCAATCAATACATCTTTCCCGAAGTATTTGCCTTTGTTCACAAATACATCTTTAGGAAAGACATCTCCGTTCTTTCGCTTCGCCCAAAAGACAAAATAAGCAGGCTGCCCGGTTTCATATACCCGGTTCATCATTTTCTGAATTTCTTCGAGATTGTTTCGCCCGGGAGCAGAAATCGAGTGCGGCGATTTTCCGATCAGTTCCTGCTTGCTGTACTGATACATTTTTTCCGCACCTTTATTTACATCAATAAAGGCTCCCGAATCATCAAGTAAGTAAATGGCTTCCGAAACTGAGTTGAAAATATCCAGATAACTTTCTACTGCCAGGTTCAATGATTCTTCAGTCTTCTTCTGATCTGTAATATCTCTTACGATCGACAGTACCTTCTGCTTCCCGCAGGGAACATACCTTGACTCGAAATATCTGATCTCATTACCAATCTTCAGTTCATAAGTTGCATAATCCGGATTCTGGCTCGACAGAACAGCCCCAACTTTTTCGCGGGTGATAAGTACGACCTCGTGAGGGAGAATCTCTTCAACCAATTTTCCAAGAAAAATCTCCGGAGCTACCACTAACTGGTTATGATGTTCGGAATGAAAATCAACAATTTTGCAATTTGAATCAAAAACAAACATCAGGTCAGGGTTAGCTCCCAAAAGAGCCTGATTACGTTCATTACTAATTCGCAGCTCTTCTTCTGCCCTTTTCTTTGCTGTTATGTCCCTGATGGTTCCCTGCCCGACATATTCACCTTTCAATTTGATCAACTTAACATTCACCTCAACATCAACCAGGTAACCATCTTTATGATACATCTGAGTATTAAAGTGACTGATCTGCTTGTGCGAAAAAACCATTTCCTGCTGTGTCAGGAAATCTGCCATGCACTCTTTAGGTAAAAATTCGGTGAACGACCGGCCTACCACGTCTTCAATTTTATAACCAAGAACCCGTTCAACGCTGTTGTTGAAAAAGAGCTGTTTCCCATGCCTGTCGATAATAAAAATGACATCGATGGTCGACTGCGTGATCATCCGGTAGTTTTCTTCGCTCTCCTTCAGTGCTTCTTCCGCATTCTTTCTGTCAGTTATATCACTCAGAATCAATACTGCATTCGTAACCTCATCACCAACTGTTATCGGTGAAAGATGAGACAAAAACCAGCGAATCTCCTGATTCACTCCCAATGCCCTGGATTGGTATGACTGGGGTATTGCTTTGCTGAACACGCTTTCCAAAGCTTTCAGCATTTCCGGATGATATTCAGTCGCTGTCCAGTCGCAGAAGTTCTTACCGACAACATCCTCCTTTTTGTAACCAGCCCAAACGCGACTTGTATATAAGATGGTTCCTTTGCTATCCAGTTCCATAATAATATCGGCAGCATTCTCGGTAACCGTCCTCATCTTTTCCTCGCTCTTCCACAACGCTTCTTCGATACGCTTTCGGTGTAGGGAGGCCGCTGCAAGCGAAACAAAATTTTCGAGCATCTCGTTTGGCGGGCTAATGTGGTTTTTACCTAAAGCGAGCAGCGATGTTCCAAACAACTTTCCGTCAACAAGGTAAGCCACCTCAATAAACCTATCGGCTCTGAGCAATGCCTGCGCCGTTAATGCTACCGAATTCGGGACAGGCCCAAAAGACACCTCTGACAGTGAACTAAAAATCCGGATAGTACTTCGGGTAAGCTCATGATACATATAATCGCTTACCGTAGTGTGTATTTTATGCACATGCTTATCCAGCAGCACAACTATCTTTTCCAGTAGCCCCGAGTCTAATTCAATGTGTTTAGGGGTTAGTGTCCGGTTTTCCGAGTTATACTCCGAGAAAAGCACTCCTATAGCACCGGTAAATTCCTTTATCCGCTTGGTGATGATTCCCTCCATTCCATCTTCGAATGACAGCTTCGACAATTCAATGGAAAATTGATTAAGTTTAAGAAAAGCATCATTCTGAAATGCCAAAGTCCGATCAGCCTGTCTGTTGGCACTGACATCCCTCAAAGAAGAAACCAATAAATTGCCATTTTGCGACACCGTAACAAAGGACGAAACTTCTACTGTCAGGTTTACTCCGCTTTTGGTTGTGATCTTTTGTTCATACACCTGCCTTTTCCATAAAGCAGATTCATTGATAGTTGCTAAGTATCTTTTTTCAAGAACTCTTAAGAGATCAGTGTTCTTAAATTCTTCAGAGGATATCTCGTATTGAATATCCCAAAATAAATGTCCGACTGCATCTGATTGTTTAATGCCGGTAAGGTTTTCCAACGCATTATTCCAACTGATAATTCTTCCTTCTCTGTCGCTGATTAAAATACCATTGACTGAAAGCTCGATAATATTTTTATACTCCTCCTGGTTTAAAAATGCAATATTTTCTGAGGTATTCTCTCCCCGCTCCCCAATCATGTCCTCAAAGTCCAAAACCCTTTCTCCCAATTTCTGATAAGTAGGGCTACCCTTTTCCATGACAATCATTTAAATTTGACTTTATATTAAAAATACGGAAGTAACCAAAATCAATTTTCATCTCTCATCACGCGGGGAACTGCAAGTCTTTTCCTCTATCAATCAATCTAATGACATTCTCCTCACAAGATAATTATTTCCTTCCATTTAATCAATACATGAGTTTATGTTTGATCTTTACGTAACGTCTCCCGTTCCATTTTCATCATTATTCCATCAACAGCCACCCCTCTATACCACTCTCAATTTCAGACAAATAAAAAACATCATCTACTCTGAGATTTACAAACTACACATAACCTTTGGTTTTATACAGTTGTTGTTTAACATCCAAAATCTTTTAAAAAGAAAGATCTGGAAGAGAATGCTCAATGTGTCAGTATGCTAGAAACAAATGAGTTGTTCCTACATTCGCCCGGACTCATTTATGATGACTGGGAAAAGTTATTATTATCCCAAAAATAGTATTTATTCAGCAATGAATGCACCTGAGATGAAATGCATCAATATTTCCCGACACATTATTCACTAAAAAATAACACTGATCGGCTTACACTAATCTCTGACATGCAGGAACAAAACAGAACCTGAAAAGAATGGGGTTATAAGCCCATCATTCTTCTTTTTTCGCTGATACCTCCATAAAGATCAAATGCACACTGACAACCACGCCTGCGCAAACATTCGGCCCTCCAAATCCGGGAAATTAAATTTGAAGAACTCTCATCTACGTGCCAATTTAATTCTGCAAATATTTGTTAATTTATGCTGACAAGCGAAACATTGGAGTACCATACAACGTAACTTCAATTGACTTTGCACTTACAATTTTTATAGACTTATTTGGGTTGATTGGTTTTTGGTGAAAAGCAAAGTTCGTAAGGTAATTTTAGTTGTTTGTTTAGTGAAAAGCGGTGGTCGCCACCGCTTTTCATTTTTCTAATTATATGCCTCCAATACGACCTGCAGGTATTCTCCAGGAGCAACAATAAGATTGAGTACCTCGTATTTCAGTTTCAAGATATCCTGATCCTTTATCTCATCCGAAATTCCGTTTACTTCGATCATCGTTGTCCGATGGGCTTTCAGCACCACCTCTTTCTGATAATTAAATCCGATTGCTGTTTGAGTGCTTTTCAGAACATAATCAACGTCCGAATGATTGTGAACCTGTATAAACCTCACCTGATTGTTTTCAAGCCCTACATAATCATTCAATATCTCTACTGAAGCGTTGAAAATAGGAGTCAGAAACCTGCTTTCACCTGCCAGGTTACCTTCAAAATAAACCGCCGTACGCTGGCTTTCTAGCGCATGCCTGATCGATTCAGCTTTACGCTCTGTAGCAAAGACTAATGTTACCGAACGATGGCTTCCTGCCGGGTTGTAACTGCTTTCAACGGCCCCGTGAATATCCGAATTAGCAAGTATAGTAAGCTTCTTTTCCCTTGACCATTTTAATGCTTCCGGATAAAAGCCCTTGTTGCTATACACCTCTATTCCTCCCAGAATTCCGGCTTCCAGCAATCTGGTATGCTGACTCCACCAAAGGGTTCTTTCCGGTTGTTGCTTCTTCCATCCCGGGTGATTCCAGAAAACGAAGCCCCCCTGATCTTTCGCTTCCCGGCAAGCCTCAAACCAGTCATCGCGCTCTATGAGATTAGCGTTGGTTATAAAAATCGCGTTCAGATGACCGGGCGGCATCCTGCGCGTAATCTCGGCTCCCCTGATCAGAATAATTCCTTTTTGTTCCGCTAATGGCCGGGCAATTTCATACGACCGATTGTGATCGGATACGATGTCCTGTGAATGCGGGCGATACTCGATGTGATCGGTTATTGCAATAGCATCAAGTCCTTGCTCCCAGGCTTCCTTCACCCGAACGGTCGGCCAGACATCTCCATCCGAGAAAACCGTATGCATGTGGAAATCGCATTTAAGGGTATGATAACCCGGGATATCCGGAATCTGAATTTCGTTACGCGACTGTGCGTTCAACTGCCCCGTCCACAATACGATCAATAAACCGACTATAAATACTCTCCTCATCGCTGTTCCTTTCTTCTATAGAAGGTTACAAATTAATAAAACCCGCCCCCAATAACAACAATTGAATACAGAATCTGTCTTTGGATCTGGTTCAACAAAGACCAGACCAGATTTGTTGTTTTCAGTAACCTTACAAATTTTATAACTTTTTAAATATTTTATAAAAGTATGGTTTCAGTTGCGAAAAAAATTAAATACATTTGTATCTTCAAATCCGGGAAATAAATTTTTGTATCATGAGTTTTTCTACGGTAAAATATTCGGAAGGGAACGACATGAATGTCGTGGAACAGAAAAACAATTCACAGAAACGAAAGATTATCAAATATTTGTTTCTTTACGGAGCAATGACCAATACTGACCTCGGCAAATACGTCAAACTGAGTACTCCAAAGATCATCAGCTTACTAAATGAATTGAAAACCGAAGGACTCATTGAGGAACTCGGACAGGGGAACTCCAGCGGGGGCAGACGGCCAAACCTATATGGGAACAAAGAAGATGCATTCTACATCGTAGCAATTTCAATCAACATTTATAAAACATCGGTATCTGTTTTTGATGCCAAGAATCATAAAATCACAGACGACCAAATCCTTCCTCTCACCATCTCGCACGGAACATCCATCATCGACCCTATTGTCGCATTTACCGAAAGCATTATCAGGGGAAAACAAATTCCTCGGGACAAAATCCTGGGAATTGGCATTGAAATGCCTGGCATGGTCGACTCGGTTACCGGGATCAATAAAACCTACATGGTTTCCGATCGTCCTCTGGCCGAAATCTTCGGCGAGAAGTTTGGACTGGAAGTACTAATTGAAAACGATGCAAAAACCCGCGCCTTCGCCGAACTCCGTTTCGGATTAGCCCACACCAAACGAAATGCCCTGGCTGTTCACATCGACTGGGGGATTGGTCTGGGGATCATCGTCAACGGGAAATTATACAAAGGGCGGGATGGATTTGCCGGAGAATTTGGCCATTTACCCATGGTTGATAACGGCATTTTGTGCAAATGCGGCAAACAAGGCTGCCTGGAGACTATCGCATCAGGAACAGCCATTGTACGCATGGCCAAAGAAGGAATGGCGGCAGGACGTTCGTCCTTTCTGGTGCAAATGGCAGACAAGGATCAGGAAAAAATGGAAATCAGGAAAGTAGTTCAGGCAGCAACCATGGGCGATCAGTACTCGATCTCGATTTTAGCGAATGTTGGTCACTGGCTCGGAAAAGGCTTAGCTTATCTGATCCAGATTTTTAATCCGGAACTAATTATTATAGGTGGCCGAATGTCAGAAGCCAACCAATTTATACTTCCGCCCATTCAGCAGTCCATCCAGATTTTCTGCAATCCGGAACTGGGCAATGAAATTGAAATCAAGGTTTCGGAGTTGGGCAGTCAGGCAGGAATACTTGGTGTCGCAGCATTATTGCTGGAACACGTACTCGATAAAAATTAAAGCAATTAATCAGATTAAATCATTTCAAAAATAATACAACAATGAAAACGAACCAGTTCAGCCAGGTTGAAAAGATCTTTCTGCAACAAGCAGGGATTGATCAGATGAGCACTCAGATGCCTTACATCACAGTTGTGAATTTCCCCAAGCTGGGAATGCTCGCATCGCTCCGCTTTCTGGAGTGGGTATCCAAAAACCCGAATGGGGTGATTAGCCTGCCAACCAGTAAATCATCTCAATATTTTATCAAATACACCAAGTTCTTTCTTGAAAACTGGGATACTCCAAAGGGACAGAACCTATTGAACACGTATGGACTTTCAGGATTAAAAAAACCCGATTTAAGCGGACTTCATTTTGTCCAAATGGACGAATTTTACCCGATTTCGTCCAAACAGCACAACAGTTTCTGCAATTACATCCAGAACTACTACATCGATGGATTCGGACTTGATCCCAATAAAGCGTTGCTGATTAATTCAGACCTGATTCCGCTGGCCGATGGAAAAACATACAATGAAGTTTTCCCCGACCTGAAGATTGATTTGTCTCTGCGCTACCGCGATGCAAAAAATCCGGTGGAAAAAATCCAGCAAAAATCAATCTTAATGATTGATAACTGGTGCTCCGAATACGAACAAAAAGTACGGGCCCTGGGAGGTATCGGATTTTTCCTGGGAGGTATTGGTCCTGACGGGCACATTGCATTCAACACCCGCGGAACCGACCATTTCTCGACAACACGGCTGACAGCAACCAATTTCGAAACTCAGGCCGTTTCGGCAGGCGACCTGGGAGGAATTGAAGTTTCGCGTCACCGTCTGGTTATTACCATCGGACTTGATACCATCGCACACAATCCCGATTCAACAGCCATTATTTTTGCCGCCGGCGAAGCAATTGCTGATGTAATTAAAGATTCGCTCGAAAACGGACCTTCAAACCAATACCCGGCAACAGCGCTGCAAAAATTACCCAATGCCCGCTTCTACCTGACCAACGGAGCTGCCGTCAAACTGACCGACAGTGTCGATAAATACTACCAAACTGGCGCATGGACTCATCAGAAAACCGAGCGCGCTATTATCGACCTTTGCCCGAAAATCAACAAATTTGGTCACCGCTTAACGTTAGAGGATTTAAAGGCTGACAAGTATTGCAGCATGATTCCAAACCTGAATGAGAATACCGTTCAGTCGGTTATCGATTCAATCACCGAAAAGTTGAACAAAGGGATGGAGCGTGAGTCCAACCAGGTTTTCTATCACACCGGCCCACACCATGACGACATTATGCTTGGCATCATGCCGTACACCAACCGCCAGTTGAGAGACGCCAGCAACGAATTCCACTTTTCTGTACTGACTTCGGGATTTACATCCGTGATCAACCAATACGTTATCGGGCTGCTGACCGAAACTCTCTCGCTGATCAGTGACGGGCGAATTGAGATGATAAAATTCCCCGATTTCTTTGACGAAGGCTATAAATACAAATGGGACAAAGACGTTTACCATTACCTCGACAGTGTAGCTGCCAACGATGAAGCCGAAAAACGCCGCGGGGTTTGCCACCGGGTTGTGCGCGCAATCGTTCAGATTTGGGAAGTACGCAACGAAGAACAACTGGTTAGCACCATCATCGAAATTCTAGACAGCCTGAAGAATACCTACGATGGAGGCAAGAATCCGCCTAAAATCCAGACTCTGAAAGGAACAATCCGCGAAATGGAGGAAGAATTGGTTTGGGCACACTTTGGCGTTCCGGTAAAAAACGTCCATCACCTCCGGCTGGGCTTCTACCAGGGTTCTGTCTTTGGCGAACAACCGGACAACACCCGCGACGTATTGCCCGTTCTCGAAGAATTCCGGAAATACAAACCAACTCGCATCAGTCTGGCCATGGACCCCGAAGGTTCAGGCCCCGACACCCACTACAAAGTACTTAAATCAATTGCAGCTGCTGTTAAAGAGTGGAAAAAAGAAGAAGATTTGTCGAATGTGCGGATAATTGGCTACCGCAACGTTTGGTTCCGCTATCATCCTGCTGACACGGAAGTAATTATCCCCGTATCGCTGAACGCGCTGTCGATCCTCGACTCATCGTTCACCCAGTGCTACCTGAGCCAGGTTGACGCATCGTTCCCAAGTTATCAGCTTGACGGAAAATTCAGCCAGCTTACTCAGCGGGTTTGGGTTGAACAGCTGAAACAAATTCAGCTTCTGCTCGGAAAGAACTTCTTCTATCAGCACGAAAAACCGCTGGTTCGCGCAACGCACGGGCTTATTTATTTCAGAGAACTGACTGTTGACCAGTTCATACAGCAGGCTGACGAACTCGAAAAATCGATGGAAGGCGTTGCCATTTAAGTGGGCCACTTCGATACACTACGGTTCGAATAATTAAATTCACACCGTAAACCAGGAATCATCCGGAAACGGCGCTGTTCAGAAAACTTCCAAATCTGAACAGCCCGGTCTCCGGATGATTTTTTTGTTTCAGCCCCCCGTCCTTTTCCTTCCGGCTGATTCTGTCTCAGAAAAATTACTGTTATATTTAAGCTTGATTTTCAACAACTAACTCAACAGCAATGACAACCAACAGAAGAACTTTTATCCGGAATTCGGTTGCAGCAACTGCAGGAATCGGAATTGCCGGCAGTTTCCCCGGGGCCGCTCAGGCTGCCCGAAAACTAGTAGCTCCCAGCGACCAAATCAACATTGCCCTCAT
>JAEUSS010000290.1 GCA_016788685.1 Prolixibacteraceae bacterium
GGGTACGTTGTGTGTTTTCGCGAAACCGGTGATGCCAGATACCTGGAGGCTGCAAAGAAAATAGCTGCATATATTCAGGAAAACCTGCCCGAAGACCTGGTGCCGTACTGGGATTATAACGATCCGGCCAAACCCAATACCTACCGCGATGCTTCAGCTGCAGCAGTTACCGCATCGGCTCTTTATATGTTAGGTGAACTCAGCGACGATGGGAAGGCTGAATACAGTGCACAGGCCGATAAAATGATGACCAGTTTAAGCTCTCCGGCGTATCTGGCCGAATGGGGTACCAATGGTGGATTTTTGCTGAAACATTGTGTAGGCAATATGCCCAAAAAGTCGGAAGTGGATACTCCGCTCAACTATGCCGATTATTATTACCTCGAAGCATTAAAATATAAATACACAAAAAAATAGGAAAGTTATGTCAATAATTTTTGAAGAACGTTTTGCTTCTCATCCTCAGGATGCAAAACAGTATGACACGGCCGAACTGCGCCAGCATTTTCTGATCGAAAAAGTAATGGAAGATGACAAAATTTATCTGGTTTATTCGCATTATGACCGTTACATTGCCGGTGGTGCGGTGCCTGCCAATGGTCCGCTGGAGCTGACTGCTATTGATCCGCTGAAAGCTGTTCACTTTTGCGATCGGCGTGAGTTGGGAATCATCAATGTAGGAGCAAAAGGTTCGGTAACCGTTGACGGGACAGAATATCCGCTTGATTTTAAAGAAGCCCTGTACGTTGGCAAAGGCGCCAGACAGATTGTTTTTAAATCGGAAAGTACGACAGCGTCAGCACGCTTCTACCTGAACTCAACACCAGCCCATAAAGAACTGCCCGTCCGGCACATCACGATGAAAGATGCCAATGTGTTGCAGATGGGATCGCCACTTACGTCCAATGAGCGCCAGATCAGTCAGTTGCTTATAAGTAAAGTGGTTGAAACCTGCCAGCTTCAGATGGGTATGACCGAATTGCGCCCCGGAAGTGTATGGAATACGATGCCGGCCCACACCCACAGCCGCCGTATGGAAGTCTATTTCTATTTCAATGTTCCTGAAGGGCAGGCTGTTTGTCATTTTATGGGGCAACCTCAGGAAACCCGGCACATCTGGATGGTAAACGAGCAAGCAGTCATTTCGCCAAACTGGTCGATTCACTCCGCAGCCGGAACCGCCAACTACATTTTTATTTGGGGAATGGCCGGTGAAAATCTGGATTATGGAGATATGGATGTTGTTCAGCCTAATGAATTGAAATAAGATACCGATGAACAGACGTAACGCATTTAAATACTTGTCGCTGATTGGTTTGGCGCCATTCGCTCAAAACCTTTCGGCTGCAGCGGTTGTTCAAACGCCCGAGGTGGCCGACCGAACATACTGGCGGAACTTAATGGTTCGTATCGCAACTCCTTTGCTGGAATCGTTGAGTAAAGGCGAGCTTCGGAAGAATATGCCGGTTGAGTGCAAACCCGGAAGCGATGCCAATCGCAAAAAAGTTACCTACCTCGAAGCATTCGGACGGTTAATGGCCGGAATGGCTCCGTGGCTTGAGCTCGGTGCCGGTGAGACAGAAGAAGGCCAGCTCCGGAAAAAATTCATCGGACTGGCTCAGAAAAGCATGAAAATGGCAGTTGATCCGAAGTCTCCTGATTTTATGAACTTTACCGAAGGAGGTCAACCCTTGGTCGATGCGGCATTTCTGGCTCATGCTATCTTGCGGGCACCCAATGTTTTATGGCATCAGTTGGATTCAACCACAAAACAGCAGCTTGTTGACGCCATGAAAAGTAGCCGGGTAATCACTCCCGGATATAACAACTGGCTTCTGTTCAGCGCAATGGTTGAAGCCTTTTTGCTATTTGCCGGTGAACAACACGATGAGATGCGCATGGACTTTGCCATCCGGAAACATATGGAATGGTACAAAGGTGACGGCGTATACGGAGATGGCCCGGACTTTCACTGGGACTATTATAACAGTTTTGTGATTCAGCCGATGTTGATTGATGTGCTTCGGGAGTTGGTAAAACATGGGAAAAAGTATGAGAAGACCTACGAAACTGTAATCAGGCGAGCCCAAAGGTATGCCGAGATACAGGAAAGGTTGATTTCTCCGGAAGGCACGTTCCCGGCTATCGGACGTTCACTCCCATATCGCTTCGGTGCTTTCCAGTTATTGTCTCAAATGGTTCTTCAGCACCAGTTGCCTGATCAGTTGAAACCTTCACAGGTTCGGTCAGCGCTCTCGGCTGTCATTCAGCGTATGGCTGAGGCTCCCGGCCTTTTCGATCCGAAGGGGTGGCTGACAATCGGTTTCTTCGGTCATCAGCCGAACATTGGAGAATCTTACATTTCGACCGGAAGTTTATATCTCTGTTCGGTTGGTTTGCTGCCATTGGGATTAGAGGCTGACGATCCGTTCTGGGCTGATGCTCCAATGGACTGGACCGCCAGGAAAATATGGAGTGGTCAGGATTTTCAGGCTGATCATGCCATCAGTAATTAATTCAGGAATTATAAAAACCTAAAAGAATGAAGAATATGAACGAGTTATTTGATTTGACCGGAAAAGTGGCCCTTATTACCGGAGGAACTCATGGAATCGGGATGGCCATTGGTAAAGTACTCGGAAATGCAGGTGCCAAAATTTGCGTCAACGATCTGAGCCAGGAAAAACTGGAAGCCTGTAAAACTGAATATAAGGCTGCCGGCATTGACGTGTTTACCGTGGTTTTTAATGTGACTGATGAAGCTGATGTTGACCGCGGAATTTCAATCATCGAAAAGGAAGTGGGCACTGTTGATATTCTGGTAAACAATGCGGGTATCATCAAACGGATTCCGATTCTGGATATGCCGGTTGCCGATTTCAAACAGGTGATTGACGTTGACCTGGTTGCCCCGTTGATTGTATCCAAGCGTGTTGCTCCGGCTATGATTGCAAAAAGGTCAGGCAAAATTATCAACATGTGTTCGATGATGAGTGTGTACGGCCGCAATTCGGTTTCGGCATATGCTTCGGCAAAAGGCGGGTTGAAACTTTTGACGGCTAACATGTGCTGCGAATGGGCGAAATACAACCTCCAGATTAATGGGATCGGACCCGGTTACATTGTCACCGCGCAAACCGGCCCGATTCGCGAGAACGGTCATCCTTTTAACGACCTGGTGATGACACGCACACCTGCCGGCCGATGGGGCGAACCTGAAGATGTTGGTAATGCCGCGCTGTTTCTTGCTTCAAAAGCCAGTAATTTTGTAAACGGACATGTACTTTATGTTGACGGTGGTATTCTGGCCAATTTTGGTTATGTGAAAGGTGAAAACGATTTACCGCTATGAAAAATCTAGCTTTCCTGGGTGCAATATTGCTGATCGGAATGAGCAGTTGTGCCCAAAAGAATACGTTGGTATTGACTAATCCGCTGGCACTTGATCGTCCGGATGAAACCATCGTCATGAAACGGGCCGATCTGGAAGCTAAAGTGGGGGGGATTCCGGAAGGGTTTGCCCCGGTACTGAAGTTGAACGGGCAAAATATTCCGTCGCAGGCTGATGACCTGAATGGTGACGGAACATGGGACGAGTTGGCTTTTGTGGTGAACTTTAAAGCATCGGAAACATTAAGTATTGACGTTGAAAATGTTGCCGTTTCAGAGTATCCGCAATTTGAAAAGCGAACCAATGTTCGTTTGGGAATCCTGCAGCCCGATCACAGTTACCTGGAAGTTGATGAATACATGGCACCTTCGTGCAGAGACAGTTTCAGGATCATTGCACAGGGCGAAAGCGTGAGTTGGGAAAACGATAAAATGGGTTTCCGCAACTATTTTGATTGCCGTAATGTGAAGGATTTATTTGGTAAACTGAAGCCCGGTCTGATCATTGATAAAATACACACTCCTGAAATTCCTAATTATCATGTGCTGTCTGATTGGGGGATGGATGTTCTTCATTGCGGAAGTTCAGTCGGGGCAGGCGGTTTAGCCCTGCTGGAAAACGATTCGCTTTACCGTTTGGGATCAACCGATGGTTACCAGTATAAGAAGGTAGTTGAAGGCCCGGTCCGCTCGATGTTTGATCTGATTTATACCGGCTGGCATGTAGCTGACCAAAATTTATCAGCAGTGGAACGAATTTCTGTTTATCCCGGGAAATACTGGTTTCAGTCGGATGTGACTGTTTCAGGATTTTCAGGAGAGAAACAGGTTGTAACCGGAATTGTGACCAGTTTGCTGAAAAATGATCCGGTTGATTTTGAGGCTAATGCCGACTATCGCTCAATCGCCACGCTGGATGTGCAGTCGTTGAATAAAGATGAACTGGGAATGGCTGTTTTGCTGAAAAATAACGAAGTGACCAAAGTTGCCAGAAGCACGGATATCGATTTTTACAGTCTGGGGTACAAAACTGTTGACGAAAAGAAATTCAGCAACGTAATTTCTCAGACTTATTATGTGGCGCAAAAGGTTAATGCAGATGTGCCTGCCCGCCATTATTTCTTTGCTGTTTGGGGGCTTGAAAATGAGAAGTGGAAGAGCATTGGTAATTTTAAAGCATATATTTCGGCAGAAGCTGAGTTACTGAGTAATCCGATTGTTATCGGAAAGTAAGTAATAAGGTAAGTCCTGCCTGAAAGGGGTAAGAATCGGAGGTAAAAAGCTGATTCTTACCCCTTCTTTTTTTTAGTGAAAATCACGTTTAAAAAATCTACTAGTCATAGTATGGTATTTTTTAACATCTGTTAACATTAAGCAACCTGTTTTTTTTTCGTTTACCTTAGTCTCGTTAGTTTTAAATCACGCAAAAATTTAATTAACACACGCAAACACAAACAAG
>JAEUSS010000311.1 GCA_016788685.1 Prolixibacteraceae bacterium
ACATATATTGAAATTGGCGTAATTTTTTATATTTGTATAACTTAAACGAAAAAAGATGCCCTACCGACCAATTGTTTCTGTCGTATTAATGTTCTTCGGAACATTTCCCGCACTGGCTCAGATTTCAGAAAAATATAGTCTTTCTTCAGATTCTGCGGTAAATCGGCTTGCCGGGACGAAGCGGGTTTATTATGCAACCCGGATCGAAAAGCGGCCTAAAATTGATGGCAAACTTAACGACGCCTGCTGGGATACTGGGTTTTGGTCAGGTGGATTTTCTCAACAGGTACCCGATCAGGGAAAGAAGCCTTCACAAGATACTGAAATTAAAATCCTATACGACGACAATAATTTGTATGTTGCTTTTAAATGTTACGACAAAGGTCCGGGAGAAATCAGACCGATATTAAGTCGCAGGGATGATATGGCCGGTGATATCGCCGGAATTGCGCTGGACGCTTATCATGACAAACAAACAGCCTATGAATTTAATGTGGCAGCTTCCGGTCAGAAGGTTGATTTGGTTCATTTGGGAGCCTATAGCTGGGACTACAACTGGAATGCCGTATGGCACGGGAAAGCAGCTGTTTATGATTCGCTTTGGACTACCGAAATGCAGATTCCTTTTAGCCAGCTCCGCTTTACTCCGGGGAAGGAACAAGTTTGGGGAATGCATGCTTACCGGTGGATTGACCGGTATAACGAAGAGAGTCAGTGGAAGCTTGTCCCGATTGATGCGCCTGCTATGGTATACTTGTTTGGCGAGTTGAGAGGTATCGAGGGGATTAGTCCGAAAGTTAACTATGAGTTTTTACCCTATGTAAATGCACGCTATAGTCCGGATACCGAGTTTAAAGATAAAATGACTTATGGCGTGGGACTGGATGGAAAAATTGGGTTGAATTCGGGTTGGACACTTGATTATGCCATCAATCCGGATTTCGGGCAGGTGGAAGCAGATCCTGCCGTATTGAATCTGACTTCGTATGAGGTTTTTAATGAAGAGAAAAGGCCTTTTTTTCTGGAAGGAAATACTGTTCTGGATTACAGCATCGGGAGCGATATGCTCTTTTACAGCCGCAGAATTGGGCATGCCCCGAGTTATTTTCCAGATTATGATGCCGATCAGGTGATCTCGATCTCTGACAACACGCCCATCTTAAGTGCGCTCAAGTTAACCGGAAAAACAAAAAGAGGTTTGTCGCTGGGTGTTGTTCAGAGCATTACGGCTAAGGAGAATGCAACGATCTACGGAATTGGTTCAAAATCGAAAATTGCGGTGGAACCGTTTACCAATTATACAGTTGGAAGAGTGAAGCAGGATTTTAATAAGGGGAATACGGTCTTGGGAGGGATGGTCACATCAACGATCAGAAGCATTAATGATGAACACCTGGAATTTTTGCCTCAATCAGCAACTGCAGCTGCTGTTGATTTTCAGCACAACTGGAAAAAACGTAAATATTTTATTGACCTGAAGACATTTTTCAGTGATATACGCGGAGAGAAAGAAGCAATATCGAGGTTGCAATTGTCGCCGGTGCATTACTACCAGCGTGCTGATGCCGGTCATTTGGAATATGATCCCGACCGGACTGTACTTTCGGGCTGGGGTGGTGCGTTAAACGGCGGTAAACGCAGTGGAAAATTCAGGGCGACCGGCAAGTTTA
>JAEUSS010000326.1 GCA_016788685.1 Prolixibacteraceae bacterium
CATAATTTATTGAGTTAAGGTAATACAAAAAATATATCAGAATGAAATAAGTCTTAGTCCAACTGAAAACGGATAAAGTTCGGGCCCCCGCCGATCTTCAAACATGGGGACTAAATCATAGGAAGCATACAGGTTAACCCACCGATAGCCCATCCGCACGGTGACCGCAACCTTATAATCTCGGACAGAATAATCGCCGGGTGATTTCAGTTTCTCTCTCTTCCCTGATTTCCGGTATTTTACTTTGGTATGTGTTTCCAACCGTTTTGCCCCGGTTACTCCCGCTGAAAAATACAGGCGGTTTGCCTCGTTTCTGACGGGAATCTGGAACTCAAGCAACAAAGGGACTTCCAGATAAAGCGATGAAAGTTTGGATTTCTGGTTGGAATCAAAATAAAGTGTTAACGGATAAACCTTCCGGTTTTCGTCAACTGCAACCGAGGTGTTGCTTTCAAGGTGATAACTCTGAAAACTCAGGGCTAATCCCGTGACCAGCCCAATGTTATTCCGTGTTTGCTGAATTCCTTTGGAATATTGCAGCAGATTCAGATTTAAAACGTTTGAGCGGATCAGATCGTTCCGGAGAAAATCATTGTCTGCAGCCGGATACATGCTGTAATCGGCATTTGCAAAACCATTGACTCCCAGCTCAACTCCCGCCCAATGTCCTTCAAACCGATCTTCCCAGTAATTAAATCCTTCGTTCACCAAATCCTCAATGTCAATCAAGCCGGAAAGCCTTCCGGCCTGACTCTTAGCTGTCAGGATTGTGTCTTTCTCTTGCCCCAATGCCGGAGATGTTATAATTATTGCCAGAAATACCAGAAAAATATTTTTCATACTGAGGGATAACTATCATTTAAAGCGTCAATGCATCATTTCAAAAAAACCTGTCTCATAGCTACTTAAACCAAGCCAGACCTTTTTTATATGCTATGTGTTATACACAAAAGTAATCAATCAAAACCAAAAAGGAGCTTATCGGTACTGATAAACTCCTTTTCAGGTTTCTGAACATGTATCTGATCAATTGCCAAAACTGATGCCAATGCTGAACGGAGTGAGCTCCGGACCTTTACCCGACTCGAACAAGGGCGTCAGGCTGTAAGTAGCAAACAAACCAACATCCTTGTAGCCAACACGAGCTGTTGCGGCATATTCAAACGCATTGATGTTGAAGCTGCTGCGATCTTTATCTTTGGTACCGCCATGCTTCACCTTCGTATGCGAGCCGATTTTAACTCCTCCGACTAAACCGGCATTGATAAAAAGACGTCCTTCATTTTGGTTCACCGGAATCTGAAACTCGAGCAAAAGGGGTACATTCAGGTACGATACGGCCAGTTTAGTCTTCGAAAGGTTGTCGTACTCCAGAAGTACGGGTTCTGTCCGGTTTGCCCCTTTTTGGATGGTGTACGGGCCGTCAAAACGATAACTGTTGAAACTTAATCCCATCCCCGAGACCAATCCGACGTACGATTTGCTAAGGCCGATATTCAGTTCGTAGAAGTTAAGGTTAAACTCCATCGATTTTCCCTGATTCAGCGACATAAAGTCATCGACACTATAGCCGCTGTAATCGGACTTATCAAACCCGTTAAATCCCAATTCAATTCCTTCCCAATGACCGTTAAAACGATCGAACCCGTCTTTCTTTTTCCGGCCTTTCCCCCAGATAAATTCCGTACCTCCATTATGGTCAATAACTTTAAAATCCTTTT
>JAEUSS010000095.1 GCA_016788685.1 Prolixibacteraceae bacterium
ACTGCTCCTGAAAAAATGTAGGAAATGAAGGCAACCGCCAGATACCCGCTCAGAATCATTAAAAAAAGCCCGAGGGTAATTCTGAATTGACTACTCTTGAAAAAACGTACAATTCCCCATGGTTTCGAAGGCTTGGGAGCCTTTTCCTGTTTCTTTATTTTTTTTGCCATTCGCTTGATAATTCGTGCGCAAAGTTAACGATTTTTGGCTATCATATATTTTATCCGGCCAACCGATCTGCATTTTATTCCTAAACCCGCGAAAGAAAATTTATTCGTTTTTTAATTTTTCCGACCGGTTTTGACTGCTGTTGAAAAGCATCCTTTTCTACCTTCACAACCACCTTTGATCATGATTAGAATTCGTTCCTTTTTTTAAGTTTGTTTAATACTGGCTGTTTATTTCCCGGGAAACAAAGGACTAATCGCAGGCATAAAAATACGCATTCTTTTAGAACCCTTCAAGACACGAGAATAACCACACCCGAAAATCACACTTTCAAAATCAAAGTACTGAACATGAAAACCCAAATACCGAACACGAATAGAATTGCAGTAGTGGCACTTGGCGGGAATGCCCTTTTGCGTGAAAATGAAAAAGGGACCATCGAGCAACAGGAATCAAATACAACTGAAACTCTTGAAAACCTGATATTCCTGTTAAAAGAAGGCTTTGAACTGGTAATTACTCACGGGAACGGACCTCAAGTCGGGAATATTCTGATGCGGAACGAAGCCGGACAGCAGGTTTATGACATTGCCCCGATGCCGCTGGATGTTTGCGTAGCCGACTCGCAAGGCGGAATCGGCTACATGATTGAACGCATGATCCGCAATGTCCTCAAGAAGCACGGAATCAAAAAGAATGTGATTACCCTGGTCTCCATGACAATCGTTGACCCCGACGACCCTGCATTTACAAATCCGACCAAAGGAATTGGCAAAATATACTCGGAAGCTGAAGCCCGAAAACTTCAGGATGAAAAGGGATGGATATTCAAACCCTCGGCCAAAGCGCATGGCGGATGGCGGCGAATGGTCTCTTCTCCTCAGCCGATCGACATCATCAACCGTGAAATCATCGAAACCCTGGTGCGTGCCGGGAACATTGTGATTACTGCCGGCGGTGGCGGAATCCCGGTTTACTACGATGAGAATAACGATCTGCGAACCCTGGATGCCGTGGTCGATAAAGATCTGGCATCAGCTCTGCTGGCTGCAAAAATCAAGGCAAACGAATTTTACATCCTCACCGATGTGTCATTCATTTACAAAGATTTTGGTTTGCCAACTCAGGAAAAACTCGAATTTCTGAATTATGCCGATACGATTAAGTATCTTGATGCCGGAACTTTTGCAGAAGGCACAATGGCTCCAAAAATTAAAGCCTGTCTCTATTTTATCAGACACGGAGGAGAAAAAAGCGTAATTACTGAAGCAAAAAAACTGGAGGATAAGTCATACGGATCCAAAATCACCATGAACTACGAATAAAACACACGGCGCCTGAAGTGCCTCAAATATTTAATAAAAACTAGAATTCTATGGAAATCAATTTAAAAAACAGGAATTTCCTGACATTACTCGATTTTAAAGCTGAAGAAATCCAATATTTGATCAGTCTGGCCCTAAGACTAAAAAAGGCCAAACAAAACGGACTCGAAGAACAAATGCTCATTGGCAAAAATATCGCACTGATCTTTGAAAAGGCCTCCACCCGTACACGTTGTGCGTTTGAAGTCGCGGCGTTCGACCAGGGAGCACATGCAACTTACCTCGGGCCAACCGGGTCGCAGATCGGAAATAAGGAATCGATCAAAGATACTGCACGGGTTTTGGGGCGCATGTACGACGGCATTGAATACCGCGGATACGGACAACACATCGTTGAAGAATTGGCTCAGTATGCGGGTGTTCCGGTCTGGAACGGCCTGACTGACGAGTTTCATCCGACACAAATTTTAGCAGATATGCTAACCATGCAGGAACACTCTGACAAGCCTTTTTCAGAAATTAAGTTCTGCTACCTGGGCGATGCACGCAACAACATGGGCAATTCGCTGATGGTTGGTGCCTCTCAGCTTGGTATGGATTTCAGGGCGGCGGCTCCGGCCAACTGCCAGCCTTCAAAAGAATTGCAGAAAATTTGCCACGATATTGCTGCCGAAAGCGGGGCCAGACTACTCATTACCGATAACCTGGAAGAAGCTGTTAAAGATTGTGATTTCCTGTACACCGATGTTTGGGTTTCGATGGGAGAACCCGAATCGGTTTGGGCGGATCGAATTAAGTTACTTCTCCCCTATCAGGTAAATAAAAGGACCATGGAACTGACCGGAAATCCAAATGTGAAATTTTTGCATTGCCTGCCGGCCTTTCACAATCGCGAAACAAAGGTTGGCGAAGAAATTTATCAGAAATTTGGCTTAGATGCGCTGGAAGTTACCGAAGAGGTCTTTGAAAGCGAAGCATCTATTGTTTTTGATCAGGCAGAGAACCGCCTTCACACCATCAAAGCCGTAATGGTAGCAACCATTGGATAAAAAACAAAAGAGGCTGTCTCGATCGGGACAGCCTCTTTCTCCATAGCGTTACAGTTTTAACCTTTATGTTCCAGGCCAGCTTTGCTCAGGAACCATCCCAAGGTCTGCGAATTCGGGCGTTCAATCGGAAGTCCGTACACGCGGTCGAATACCAGCGATGCCAGTACACCCAGTGAGCGCGAAACCCCGAACAGTACGGTGTAGAAATTCGATTCGGTAATCCCGTAGTGATTAAGCAATGCACCGCTAATAGCGTCTACATTTGGCCACGGATTTTTAATTTTTCCGGTAGCCTCAAGAATTGGCGGGGCAACTCTGTAAATGGCATTTACCGTATTGATCAGTTTATCATTTACAATGTATTTTTCGGCAAATTTTTGCTGAACGGTAAACCTTGGGTCAGTAATGCGGAGTACAGCGTGCCCGTAACCCGGAACAACACGTCCCTGCACCAGCGTTTGCTCAATGTAAGCAGCAATCTGCGAATCTGAAGGTTCGTCAGTTCCCAGCTCGGTGAGCATCTCCTCAATCCAGCTCATTACTTCCTGATTGGCAAAACCGTGCAACGGACCTGCCAGTCCAACCATTCCGGCTGCAAAAGAATAATAGGCATTACTCAAGGCCGAACCAACCAGGTGAGTCGCGTGAGCCGAAACATTTCCGCCCTCATGGTCGGCATGAATTACCATATACAGGCGCAACAACCGTTTTACTTCAACCGAATCGTAACCCATCATATGAGCCAGATTACCGGCCCAATCAAGGTTTGGATTGGGATCAATGTGGTGCCCGTCATGATATATGCGGCGGTAAATATAGGCTGCAATGCGTGGCAAACGGGAAATAAGGGTCATTACGTCTTCGTACATAAAGTCCCAGTAGAACTTTTTGTTGACCCCAGCCCGGTAAGCTTTCTGGAAAACCGAATCGTAAGCCATCGAAAGAATAGCCGTCGAGAACTGCGTCATCGGGCGACTGTTTTTGGGCAGTGCATCAATCACATCGAAAACATACTGAGGCACGTGCGAGCGGGTCGCCCAGTCTTTTGAAAGGTTGATTACGTCTTCTTTTTCAGGAATTTCACCAATCATCATCAGGTAAAACAACCCTTCCGGAAGAGGTTCTCCGGCTTCATCCAGTTTAGGAAGTTTTTCCT
>JAEUSS010000428.1 GCA_016788685.1 Prolixibacteraceae bacterium
ATTTCTGATTATTTCACTGTTATCCAACCTTGATGCCAATGCTTCAGATCCAGGCATGTCAACGTGGATTTCTACGAACTTATATTGGACATATGCTTTGCTCGGTGTTTCCTGTGTAGCAGCTTTTGTTCTGGAATTTGTTAATACAGTTTCAGATAAGAAGGCTACAAAAAACGCATTGATTGCCGTGGGATTTATGGGTGCCGTTACTCTTATTTCGTATATGTTTTCAGATAGCGAAATACCAAAATTCTTTGGCGCTGAAAAATTTGTTGAAGACGGAACAATAACTCCTACTGTTATGCTTTGGACTGGAACCGGATTGATTGCAACTTATATTTTGAGTGCTCTTGCATTTATAGCAATCGTATGGTCTTCCATTTCTCGTATTTTTAGATAACCTTTGGTTAAAAAGAACGCAGAAAAAGAATGATATGAGAAAAACACCAGATATACCTTCTGCATCAATGGCCGACATTGCCTTCATGCTACTTATCTTCTTCATCACTGCCACCTCAATGGATGTTGACAGTGGGTTGGAGCGGGTACTGCCGCAAATGCCGCCAGAGAATCAGGAGCAGGATGATACTCCGCCTATCAAAGAACGTAACGTATTCTCTGTACTGTTGGATGCAAACAATCGTTTGATGGTAGAAGGGGAGTTGTTGCGTGTTGAAGATCTTCGGGAAAAAACTAAGGAATTCTTGACCAATCCAGGAAATAGCGAAACTATGCCTGAAACGAAGCCAACAGAGATCCCGTTGATTGGAGATTTTGATGTGTCAAAAGGAGTTATTTCTCTGAGAAATGACCATGGAACGCAATATGGAATGTACATCGCTGTACAGAACGAATTGGTTGCCGCGGTTAACGAAGTGAGAAACGAACTTTCGACCCAGAAATTTGGAAAGAAATATGCCGAATTAACATCCGAACAACAAGATGCAATTCGTGAAGCTATTCCTTCAAGAATTTCGGAAGCTGAACCTAAAACGATAGGAGGGAAAAAATAATGTCAAAATTTAGACAAAGCGGGAAAAAAGAAACACCTGCTGTATCTACGGCATCTTTACCTGATATTGTATTTATGCTACTTTTCTTCTTCATGGTTACAACAACCATCAGAGACGTAAGTTTGTTAGTGAAAATGAAATTGCCAACGGCAACCGAACTCACCAAACTAGAGAAGAAATCTTTAGTAAGCTATATTTATGTCGGGCCTCCTATGCCTCAGTATACCAAGTTCTTCGGAACTGAACCGCGTATTCAGTTAAACGATCAGTTTGCAAAAGTTTCTGACATTCCGGATTACATTCTGGCAGAACGTGCAGCCAGAGACGAGGCTGAAATTCCTTTTATGGTAACTTCATTAAAAGTGGATGAACTGACCAAAATGCAAATCGTTGGTGATATTAAGCAGGAGTTGCGTAAAGCTGCGGCGTTGCACATCAACTACTCATCACGTAAAGCAGTTGAGCAAGAATAGAATTTTATTTTCTATCCGATACGGGGAAGTCAGAAATGGCTTCCCTTTTTTTTTTCAATTAAAGCTGAGTTGTTTACTTTAAAACTCTGTTGCCATTGAACTATAGTCCTGATTCGAAAGACCAACAAAAAAGTGTTTCTTTGCACTGATAAATCTATTTGCCGTATATGAAATTTGAAGACTACCGTATATCCCCGGATATCAAGAAGAATTTGGCAGAACTGGGCTTCCGCCGACCTACCGATATTCAGTATAAAGCCATTACCCCAATATTAAAGGGGGATGATGTTTTGGCCATTGCTCAAACCGGCACCGGAAAAACGGCAGCCTTTGCGATACCGGTGATTGATCTCGTCCATCAGCAGAAAAGAAGCAGCCGGAGCGAGTTTATTTTTTGCCTGGTGATGGTTCCCACTCGCGAGTTAGCCTTGCAAATCACTGAGGTGTTTCAAACCATCGGGCAGCATACCAGGGTGAAAACGGCTTGTGTGTTCGGCGGAGTTGATCAGGATCCGCAGATTTCAAAACTGAAAAGCGGTGTCGATATTCTTGTGGCTACACCAGGGCGGATGTTCGACCTGGTTAGTCAGGGGCACCTTGTACTGGACAAAGTTCAGATTCTGGTTCTGGATGAGGCTGACCACATGCTCGCTCTCGGATTCATCAAAGACATCAGGCAGTTGATTCATTACTTACCCAAGAGCCGGCAGACGCTTTTTTTCTCGGCAACCATCAATCCTGAAATTAAGGAACTGGCCTACTCTTTGGTGACCAACCCTATCCGGATTGAAATATCTCCCAAAAACCCGGTAGCTAAAAATGTCACCCATTCGGTTGCAATGATCGATATGGACGATAAGCGTTTTTTTCTGGAGAGGCTGATCAAAGCAAACCCAGATTCAAAAATACTGGTCTTTGTCCGTACCAAGGTTCGGGCCGAGCGGGTATTTAAGGCTATGGAAAGAGTCGGAATCAAAACCATAACCATTCATGGCGATAAAGAGCAGAAAGACCGTCTGGATGTAATGACCCAATTCCGATCAGGAGAAGTGAAAGTGCTGATTGCAACAGATGTCACGGCACGCGGAATTGATATCCCGGATGTAGACTACGTAATCAATTACGATTTGCCTGATGTGGCTGAAAATTACGTCCACCGTGTAGGACGTACCGGTCGTGGGGTAAAAAAAGGACTGGCCATCTCTTTCTGTAGTCCGGAAGAGAAAACGGTGCTCGATGAAATAGAAACATTCCTGGATCAGAAAATTAGCATTCTGATTATCGACAAAGAAGAATATACTGCAACCATCGATCTTTCTGAAGCTAATCCAAACGATTGGAAGTCCCTTCTCCGCGAGGAGGAGCAAAAAATAAAACCGAAAAAGAGGAAGAAGTAATTTTATACGAATCCCGCTTGATTTACGGAATTGTCTGGTCCTGAAATAGCGTTACACAAAAAGTAACACTATGA
>JAEUSS010000494.1 GCA_016788685.1 Prolixibacteraceae bacterium
ATTCCGCGGTTCTTCTAATACGAGTCTGTTCCAGGCTGGAATGTATTTTGAGATCAGTTCTGTGGCACTGACCTGATTCTGATCAAAACCTTGCTCAAATTTTCCGATAAAACGTGCTTCGGTAAAATCCAGGCCATACCAGACCATGTCGTTAGTTGTAAAAACAGAAGCGGGTGTACGTGTTTGTGCATTTCCAGCAGTTGCAGCCAAGGCAAAAGCCAGAAGTAATAATTTCAGAGTTTTCATGGGCCTTAATTTTTTAGATTCTAAAACAAAGGTACCGGGAAGGGAAGGGGAAGTCTATGACTGAAATCACAATCAGAGCTGATCTATCTTTCGACTATTATTTCTTTGGAAAGAAAATCCTGAGTTGTTCGAGGAGTTTTTCTTTGTCCTGGAAACCGACGGCACTCCAGGTAAGATGTCCGTCTTTGTAAACGATAAATGTTGGGAGGCTGTCAATTTCAAAATATTCTGCCAACAGGGGATTGCTTTCCATGTTGATGGAATAAACGAGGACTTTTTCTCCTGTTTCGAGTTTCAGTTGTTTTAGAACTGGCTTTTCTCGCTTACACACAATACACCAGTCGGCAGTAAAATAAACCAGGATGGGTTTCTCGGTGGATTTGATTTTGAGATTAAACTGATCTACCGTCATACCGATTGGGTTTTCGGAAATGAGGGAGTCGTAGAGACTGTCTTTGGCGGGATCGTCCTGTGCTTTTATGGTGCAGAGGGAAACGGTAAATAGTATGAGTAACAGTCTTTTCATTTCTATGATCAAAGTTAGTATGGTTTTGAAGGGAGGGGTAGAAGGGGGCTCAGGAAAAGAGCTGATTTATATCAGGATTAGCGGTGACTGAGGTTTATCCTGAGCCCGTTGAAGGGTTCTCGAAGTCACCGCCTTTAATCGTCATTCAAGGCGGCGTAAGAGATTTAGTTATCGGGAACATCGCGAAGTGACGAGTCGTTAAATTTTCTCCAATTCAGTTCTCGATACATTTTCTGGCCGGGAGTTTTTGATGCACATTGCCAGAAAACACTCGAACTGACAGGTTTTTGCGTTCCGAAGAATAAATTCCTTCGGTCTTGCGTCACAGTTCTGAAGCCTCTGATCCGAGGTGTCGGATGACAGATCTATTGTTACCGTTATTCAGAGCCGCAAGAGGGTGAAGGCCAGCGACGAAGAATCTCAGTGACCGACAGGTGCCGGAGGGGGACTTCGTGTTTTATCCGTTGAAAACTATATAAATGTCACTTTTTCCTTAGATGAAAAAGTAACCAAAAAATCAAGGCGATTTGCCAACCCAAATTTTTCGGTTGAAGTGCTAAAAGCGTTGTCCATCTAACGAAAAATTAGGGTTCGCACCAAATCGCCGTTTGCAGCCGCACTAGCCTAAACGTATCTGTGTTTAGTAAAGCGTTAGATTTTTGGTTTTCAACGTGAAGAAATGATGACGAGATTACTGCCGGATAATTCTGCCGTCTTCCATTTCAATGACGCGGGCGGTGCGTTTGGCGAAGTCTATGTCGTGGGTGACGATGAGGAGGGATTGTTTAAATTCTGCGGCGAGTTCCTGGAAAATATTGAATACTATTTCGCTGTTTTTTTTATCGAGGTTACCGGTGGGTTCATCTCCCATGATGATCAATGGATCATTGATCAGGGCACGGGCTATGGCGACTCGTTGTTTTTGTCCGCCGGATAATTGATTGGGGTATTTCAGAGCTTCACTTTCAATACCGAGAATTTTTAACTTCTCATAAGCCCGGTGCTCTATTTCTTTGGCAGAATATTTTCCAAGCTTCAGACCAGGTAGCATTACGTTTTTAAGTACAGAAAATTCATTCAACAGGTAGTGAAACTGGAATACAAATCCAATTTTTTCGTTTCTCACAAGAGCCAGTTCACCTTCCTTTTTTTGGGCCATGCTATCTCCGTCTATTTTCAAATCGCCGCTGTAATCGGTATCCATGGTGGAAAGAATATAGAGCAGTGTGGATTTACCGCAACCTGATT
>JAEUSS010000509.1 GCA_016788685.1 Prolixibacteraceae bacterium
AGAACAACACCTCCGGCGATTTATGGAACCGTTGCTACTCAGGCATTTATCGTGCAAACCTCTACCTTCAGAAACAAGCTGATGTCGAATGGAAAACCGAAGGATTGAAAAACAGATTCGAAGGTGAAGCGTTGTTTCTGAGAGCATATCTCTACTGGGATTTGGTACGCCACTACGGGTACGTGCCAATTATTACCGAAGTTCTCCCCAATGTTGAAGACTATAAAAACATTCCGCAGAACTCTCCTGCCGAAGTATTTACTCAAATAGCTGCTGATTTGCTGAAAGCGATCCCTGCATTACCCGTTCAGATTTCCCCGGCCGAAAAAGGAAGAGTTTCGAAAGGTGCCGCTCAGGCTTTAATGGCCCGTATTTACCTTTACCATGAGGGTTTTGCCAAACCAGTAATGAGTGCACCGGCATGGAGCGATGGTACGACAACCATCGACAAAGCCTACGTTCGGGCAGCCTTAGATCAGGTTATTGCAAGCAATGTTTATTCGCTCCTGCCCGATTACGCTGATTTGTGGGACTGGAACAATCAAAACAATGCGGAATCGTTACTCGAAATGCAATACTCAGACAAAGCCAAATCAGGTGACTGGGGCGGATGGAACATCAATGGGAACTTCTCTTGTGTTTGGTTAAGTGTTCGTAATCCTGAAGGAGATGCTTCAATTTACCCCGGATGGTCACTTGCTGTTCCGACGTGGAGTTTAGCTAATGAATTCGAAGCCGGCGACCCGCGAAAAGAAGCAACGCTGTACAATGCCGATGTTGAGCTGACTAAGTACACCAAAGCATTTATGAACACTGGTTATTTCAATAAAAAATACATGGCACTGAGCGCGTTCATCGGCTCCGGCGGTGACCCCAGCCATAACTTCCCGCGTAACTTTGTCGATATCCGTTATGCAGAGGTGCTGCTGATGGCTGCTGAGCTTTACCTGGCAGACAATCCGACAAAAGCTCTTGGTTATTTAAATGAAGTCAGAACCCGTTCAATGGGGGCTGGTGCTGCCTTATCGGGCATTACTCTGGATGCCATCTACCACGAAAGACGTGTTGAATTTGGAGGCGAAGGACTTCGGAAATGGGATTTGTTAAGAAGAGGACAAGATTATGCCGCGGCTAAGATCAATGCCAGTTTCAATGTTCCTCAGGGTATTCCAAATCCGGCTGATTTTGCGGTCAGAACCTATAACCCCAATACCTGGGGAATGTTTCCTATTCCGGCAAGTGAAATCAGGAATACAAACAAAGATGTTTTGAAACAAATGGTTCCTGCCTATAAATAAGGATTTCGGACTTTTTACTGAATATTTAAAATTTATGAAAATGAAAAAAATAAAATATATACAGAAACTGTTCAGTTTGGCAGCCCTCATGCTCGTTATGTTTGCGTGTGCGCCTGAAATAGACGACAGCGTTGATATTGGCCAGGCTCCGACTGAAGATCAGCTTGATTTCACTGCCACACCCACAGCGGCAAAACCCAATATCATAGAAATCAAGAACACCTCTAAAATTCCTGGAATTATAAACTGGGATTTTGGCAACAACCAAAAAGGCAAAGGCGAATCGGCAACTGTAGAGTATCCGTTTAAAGGCACATACACAATTGTAATGACCGTGTACTCAAAAGGAGGTTCAACATCTAAATCCAAGACAATAACAATTGCCAACGACGACATGTCGATGCTTAATACTCCGATGTACACCGCACTCACTGGCGGAGCAAGCAACCTGGCAGGCAAAACCTGGGTTTTTGATCAGTATCATGAAGGGCATTTTGGTGTCGGACCGATTGCCGGTTCAACTCCGGAATGGTGGAGCTGTCCTGCCGAAGGAAAAACCAAAAGCTGTCTTTATTCTCAGGAATTTACATTTACCCAGGTCGGTATTAAAATGGTATGGAAAAACAACGGATCAGTTTATACCAATGAAAATGGCCGTCAGGCTCTTGCAACATTGGGCTATCCGAATTCAGTAGTTCCGGGAGACGGAGATTTTGATGTGACTTATGCACCAAAAGCAGCTTATACTTTTACGCTGAAAGAATCAGAGAAAACCATTACTTTAAGCGATGGCGCATTCTTCGGACATTATGCAGGAACATCTACATACCAGATCATTTCGCTTACTGAAGATGAGATGTACCTGAGATGTGCAAGTACGGTAGAAACCGGAAATGCCTGGTATTACCGGTTTATTCCGAAGGAAAAGAATGTAAAACCAGTCATCATCATTCCTGTTCAGGCAACTCCGCTGTCAGAAGATTTTGAAGGCACAACCGATAAAGTCGAATTCAAATTCGAAGACATGGGCACTCTGACCAATCCGCATTATTTTAACCCGGCACCAGTCCCGGTTAACACATCTTCAAAAGCATTCTTGTACCAGAAGACCTCGGCTTTTTATTCCAACATCTATTTTGCGGCCAAAACCTATAAGTTTGATCTGACTGAGCAAAATAAGGTAAAGATGAAAGTTTACATTCCTTCCTACAACGATTATTTAGGAACATACGATGTAGCCGGAAGCTGGATTTCAGTCAATCAACTTCAGCGTCAGGTTGCGGTAAAACTTCAGGACAGCAGCCTGGGAGGAAACGCGTGGACAACACAAACTGAAGTTGTGAAAGCCAATCTGGCTACCGATAAATGGATCGAATTAACATTTGATTTCAGTTCGGTAAGTACTCGTCAGGATTATGACAAGATCGTCATTCAGTTCGGTGCCGAAGGACATGCAGCTCCCGGGATCTTCTTCTTTGATGACTTTAGTTTTGACAAATAAGTTCAACTCATAAAAAGCAATCTGTTATCAGCTCAATTCTGAAGCCTATTCTGGTATTTAGATTGAAAGATTAAACCGGCTTTTGATTAAGTATATGATAATGGGGACTCCTGCCTCATCCGGTCCGCCGGATAGGCAGGAGTTTATTTCTCATCTGAATTAAAATGAAAATTGAAATGAAAGGATTTTTCTTTTTGACGACTCTCTTGTGTACACTCTCACTGTGGGGGTGCGCCAAAGACAATAAGTCGGAACCCACAGGAGTAAAACCCGGTACCGGAACCGGCACCGGAGACTACGAGTTGGTATGGAGCGATGAATTTAATTACGCCGGCTTGCCCGACAGTAAAAAATGGAGTTTCGACACGGATGGAAACGCCTCGGGATGGGGAAATAATGAAGCTCAGTTTTATACCTCTTCCCGCCTGAAAAATGCAGAAGTAAAAGACGGCGTTCTCCGTATCAATGCCATTAAAGAGGATTTCGAAGGGAAGAAATACACTTCGGCCCGTCTGGTAACCAGAACCAAAGGCGACTGGCTCTACGGAAAGGTAGAAGTCAGAGCCAAGCTTCCGGACGGGAGAGGTATGTGGCCTGCCATATGGATGCTGCCTACCGACTGGACATACGGAGGCTGGCCTGCCAGCGGTGAGATTGACATCATGGAAAATGTTGGGTATGATCCGTTTGTAATCGTCGGCACTGCACACACCCAAGCCTACAACCATGTACAGGGAACACAAAAAAGCGGAACAATCAATATTCCGGACTGCTATACCGAATTTCACAACTACATCCTGGAATGGGAAGCCAACGAATACCGGATTTACGTCGATTCGAAGTTGTTCTTCACCTTCAGGAACGAAAAAACAGGCTTCCAGGCGTGGCCTTTCGACAAACGCTTTCACCTGTTGCTCAACGTTGCTGTCGGCGGCAACTGGGGCGGAGCAAAAGGAATTGACGACTCCATCTTTCCCCGCACCATGCTTGTTGATTATGTCAGGGTTTATCAGAGAAAATAAATACGTTCATTCTTAAAGGTTAAAACGAAGTCCGGCAGACCAGATCAGGTTGCCGGACTTTTGCTTTTATAAAATTCAAACTTACAGCAAAGGCCAGCGATTCCCGAAGAAAGAACATTTGGAATCTGTAACTTAAATCTGAACTTTGATTTCTTATCTTTGTTTTGCTTCATTAAATCAAATCAGAAAACGAAATGATCATTGTTATCTCTCCGGCCAAAACCCTCTACGACCGTTCACCGGTTCAGTATAAACCATTTTCACAGGCCGACTTTTTACCTGAAGCCGAAAAGATTGTCTCGTTGCTAAAAAAGAAAAAGCCTTTGCAACTGGCTAAACTGATGGACATTTCGCCCAAACTGGCCGAATTGAACTACCAGCGTTTCCAGTCGTGGGCACTCCCCTTCTCTCCTGACAATTCATGGCAGGCCGTGCTGATGTTTAACGGCGATGTATACCAGGGATTACAGGCCGAAACCTTTTCGGATTCGGAATTTGCGATGGCACAGCAACACCTCAGGATTCTTTCCGGAGTATACGGACTGTTGAAACCGCTGGATCTGATTCAGCCCTACCGCCTTGAGATGGGAACCGACCTGCCTGTTGCCCGAAAAAAGAACCTCTGCGAGTTCTGGAAAACAAAAATCACAACCCAACTGAACCGCGAACTGGAGACCACTGGCCAAAACGTACTGATCAACCTGGCTTCGAATGAATACTTCAGCGCCATTGACACCCAAAAACTGAAAGCCAGGATTATTACCCCGGTATTTAAAGAACATAAAAACGGACAGTACCAAATGGTATCCTTCTATGCCAAAAAAGCCCGCGGACTAATGAGCCGGTTTGCCATTCAGAATGGCATCACCGATGCTGAAGAGCTAAAAGCTTTTGATCTGGAAGGATACTATTTCAACAATCAACTTTCGCAGGAAAACAATTGGGTGTTCACCCGGTAGGTATTATTTTGTCGGGTAAAGGTGCTTATTCAGGAGAAAATTGAAAAGGTCTCCTGCTTGTAACACCGAACTTACTACCTTTGCGGCCGAGTCGGTTAAACAAATTTTGACAGAAAGGAATTTAAATGGAATTTACACTGAACGGAGAAAATGGCACCTACCGAAAAGTAGAACAGTATGATCCGGAAACCACATCAAAACTAAGTGAGCACTACAAGAAGATAATCGATCTGGTTGGCGAGAACTCCGAACGCGAGGGATTGAAACAAACTCCCATGCGCGTAGCCAAATCCATTCAGTTCCTGCTTCAGGGATACGAACAAGACCCGGAAGAAATTCTGCGCTCGGCTATGTTTAAAGAAGATTACCGGCAAATGGTTATTGTCAAAGACATCGAGATTTATTCGATGTGCGAGCACCACATGCTTCCGTTCATTGGCAAAGCCCACATCGGCTATATTCCGAACGGTTACATTACCGGGCTCAGCAAAATTGCCCGCGTTGTTGATGCTTATGCCCGCCGGCTGCAGGTTCAGGAGAGGCTTACTACTCAAATTAAAGATTGTATCCAGAATACCCTGAATCCGCTTGGGGTAGCCGTTGTTATCGAAGCGCAGCACCTTTGCATGCAAATGCGCGGTGTTCAGAAACAAAATTCGACCACAACCACCTCCGACTTTACCGGTGCTTTTGAACGGGTTGCCACCAGAGAAGAATTCATCAGGTTAATACAAGGATAAAAAGCACAAAAAGGTTAACTATTCTTAACATTCAATTCCATTTTCTTTAGACTTTAGTCGTACTTTTGCCTTCGATGAAAATACTGAGAAATATATTGCTGAGGTTTCTTTTTTTAGCCGTACTACTCTTCTGCCTCGAACCGGAAGTTTATAACGACAGCTATTCTCAGTCTTATAGTGTCGAAATTTCAGCCGACACAGGCAACTTAAATGATATTTTCAGTCCGGATAACGATTCGTTTGACGATGATCATATCTATCAGGCCCAGGCCATTAGCCTGGTAGCAGAGCCAGTTCTCCGGATGTCGGCAGCAAAGTATATTTTTCTTTTACACCGGTCTCCTCACTCCAACTGGCAACCACCCCAATATTCATAAGAACAACTGTCAGGTAACCTGCAAACCGGCACATCAGGATAGTCTCATCCGCAACCGGAAACGCAATCCTTCGGCTTTGCTACTCCTGCCTTCTGTTCACCGGAACTTCATTCAAAGTGCCGGATAAAGCACGAACTCATTCAATTTTTAAAATAAAAAACAGGCCATCAGCACTGCGTGGCCAATCAAACAATCTAAAAATTCATCACATGGAATTTGATGACTTTTCAATAAACAAACGAAGAAATGAAGATCGGTACCGGAACGACGATCCCCGTGACAGATTCCGGAATTCCAGGCATTCTCATCACTCGTATCACCAGTCGGGGA
>JAEUSS010000534.1 GCA_016788685.1 Prolixibacteraceae bacterium
GATAATGGGAGATCCGCCTTTTTCAATTACTTTATTAATAGTATCCAATGCGGCACGCATGCGGGTATCATCAGTAATTACGAAATTCTCATCGAGCGGCACATTAAAATCTACTCGGATAAGTGCTTTCTTTCCAGCGAAATCATAGGTTTCGATCGTTTGCATATGTGTTTTTTTTAGAGTTACGTAAATTCAGCTCAAATATAAAAAATATATCAGTGTGATATGGGTTCGGCTCTTTTGCCTTTCTGAATTTAATGTTGAGGTAAGGTATTTATTGGTTGAGTTCAGAAGGCCTCAGCGGGCGGGTGACTTAAAAGCCTCCCGCCCGCAATGCCAGGCACAACTTGTTCAAATCTAAATTTCAGTCAAAAGTGGTTTTCCACACAGAATTGCTATTTTTGACACTCCACAATTAATCCAGTATGTTTTTTAAAGAAGTTATCGGACAAAACGGCATCAAACAACGGCTGATCCAATCGGTTAAGGAAGAACGGGTGAGCCACGCTCAGCTATTTGCCGGCCCGGCAGGAACGGGAAAACTGGCTCTTGCGATCGCCTATGCGCAATACGTTGCATGCACAAACCGCAAGGAAAACGATTCGTGCGGTGAATGTCCGTCGTGTAAAAAGTTCAGGAAACTGATTCATCCCGATCTCCATTTTGTATTTCCGGTAGTCAAAACACCCAAATTTAAGGAACCTGTTTCCGATAATTTCCTGGAAGAATGGCGCATGATGATCGGGCAAAACCCCTATTTCAATGTCGACCAGTGGTTTAACCAGATCGGTGTTGAAAACGCGCAGGGGCTGATTTATTCGCACCAAAGCGAGGAAATCATCAGGAAGCTGAACCTCAAATCATACGAGTCGGAATACAAGGTGATGATCATCTGGCTGCCCGAAAAAATGCACGTGGCCTGTGCCAACAAACTGCTGAAAATGATTGAGGAACCGCCGGTTAAAACCTTGTTTATCCTGATCACCGAAAACGAAGAGGACATCATCAGCACCATCCGCTCGCGATGCCAGCTGATTACCATTCCTCCCATCGATACGGATTCGCTGACCGCGGCAATCCTGCAATTACCCGATGCCGAAGGCTGCGACATCCGCAACATTGTGCACCTGGCCAAAGGAAATTACGGAAAAGCCATCGAGCTGCTCCAGCCCGATGAACAAACGCTCTTTAACCTCGAACGATTTAAAGAACTGATGCGTTTTTCGTACGGAAGAAAATACAGCGACCTGTTCAAATGGGTGGATCAGGTAGCTACAATTGGCCGCGAAAAACAAAAAAGTATGCTCAATTATTGCCTGGTTGTTCTGCGCGAGAACTTTATCTACAACCTGAAGAACCGCGAATTAACTTTTATGAGCGATCAGGAAGAAGAATTCTCGAAGCGGTTTTCACCTTTTATCAACGAACGAAACATCATTGAGCTGACTGAAGTTTTCGAAACAGCCTTTGCACACATCGGGATGAACGGGAATCCGAAAATAATTTTCACTGACATAACGTTTAAAGTCATGAAACTGATCAGGAAATAGAGATAAAAAAAACGAAAGACATTTTCTCTTCAACTATTCAGAAAACATAAAGCAGCTTTTTTTATCGGGTTTTATAACTATTTTTGCACGAACAGAATAACTCCTGGCCGAACAACAACTGAGCCGTTTCAGAAAACAAAACAACTGCGATTTGGAGCAGTAATGAATTTTGGAGCGCTCCAAAACACTACTGACGACCAAACATTCTAATGTTCTGAACTTGACTTTTAAACTTTTGATTTGACTCGATTATGGATGATCTCAACTTGGTTGATCGCGGCTGTTGCAATGGCCATGGTGGTACCTGCTCAAAACTCCACGTTTATGATTGGCTTGATGATGTAATCA
Organism: Prolixibacteraceae bacterium; assembly: GCA_016788685.1. Lineage (GTDB taxonomy): Bacteria > Bacteroidota > Bacteroidia > Bacteroidales > Prolixibacteraceae > Aquipluma. The sequence goes on from JAEUSS010000534.1 coordinate 1,899, forward strand.
ACATTGCCAATCCGTCTGATCTGGTCGAAGTCCGGTTCAAGAATACACGTAAAGATTTCTTCAGAAACGTAAATAACCTGCAATTGGATCAGGGCGACATTGTTGCCGTTGAAGCCAACCCGGGACACGACATCGGCATCGTGACACTAACGGGCAACCTGGTTATCGACCAGATGAAAAAACACAAAGTCACGCTCGTTAACGGCGAAGTGCGGAAAATATACCGGAAAGCCAAACAGGCCGATCTCGAAAAATGGAAAGAAGCCATTGCCCTGGAACACCAGACCATGATACGCTCGCGCCAGATTGCCAACGAGCTCAAGCTGAATATGAAAATTGGCGATGTCGAATACCAGGGCGACAAAACCAAAGCTATTTTCTATTATCTGGCCGACGACCGCGTCGATTTTCGCCAACTGATCAAAGTACTGGCCGATACATTTAAGATCCGGATCGAGATGAAACAAATCGGCGCCCGGCAGGAAGCAGGCCGTATCGGCGGAATCGGCCCTTGCGGACGGGAAGTTTGCTGCGCCTCGTGGATCAGCAACTTCGTTTCGGTAAACACCAACTCTGCACGCTACCAGGATATCTCACTGAATCCGCAGAAATTAGCCGGACAGTGCGGCAAACTCAAATGCTGCCTCAACTTCGAAGTGGATACTTACATCGATGCCCAGAAAGATTTTCCTCCAACCAACGCTCCGCTCGAAACCGAAAACGGAAGTTTTCAATATCAGAAGGCCGATATTTTCAAACGAATATACTGGTACTCGCAAATTGGCGATAAATCAGGGAACTTTATAGCTGTTCCGGTCGACCGGGTGAAAGAAATCATCCGGATGAACCAGAACGGGAAGAAAGCGGCTCGCCTGATTCAGGACTTCGAAGCTAAACCGGTCGTTGAAAAAATGGGTTTCGAGGCCGGATCTGACCATGATTCGTTAACCCGTTTTGACAACCCGAAACGGTCGGATCACAAAAAAAGAAGCAACAGCCGCCGGAAAAAATTTAAGCCAAAATCATAAGAATCAACCTGACACCGGTGGAAATTTAACTGATCACCGCTGGATTCTAAAAAAATACCAAACAAAAAGATGAAACAAATTCTGCCGATATTCCTGATTGTCCTCCTTTTCGTCGCCATCGTCTCGTGCGACCAGAAGAGGGTATTCGAATCGTATCACGAGTTGGACAAAAACGGATGGAACAAAGACTCTGTCGTGGTCTTCAATGTAGAACTTTCTGACACCATGAAAAACCATAACCTGTACGTAAACATTCGCAACAAGGGCACCTACCCCTACAGCAACATTTATTTATTCCTGACCATTGCTTCGCCCGACGGAAACCAGCGGACTGACACCGTTGAGTTTACCCTGGCCGATCCTTCGGGGCGCTGGAAAGGAAGCGGAATCGGTGGTTTGCACGACAACCAGATTTTATACAAAAACGGCGTTTATTTCCCCAAGAAGGGCGAATATAAATTTGAAATCAAACAGGGCATGCGCGACAACGTACTCCAGGGAATCCGCGACATCGGAATCAGAATTGAGAAAACATACTGATATCCGGCAAAAGCTATAAAATTTAAACACATCAATCAGCTCCCGGCAAACAAACCACCTCAACCGGGAAACTGATCTTAAAAACAGAATTGTGGGGAAGAATAAATTATCAAAATTTGCCGATCTGGCAACCTATGAACACGTTGTTCAAATCACTTACAAAGAACTGGCAGCCGAAGAATTCAGGCTAAAAGGCAAATGGAGCGAGCTCTTTTTCGGGAACAACAACCCGATTATTCTGGAACTGGGCTGCGGCAAAGGCGAATATACGGTCAAGCTGGCCTCTCATTTTCCTGAATTCAATTTTATCGGCATCGACATTAAAGGTTCGCGAATGTGGAAAGGCGCCACTCAGGCCAAAGATATGGGCCTGAAGAATGTCGGTTTTCTGCGCACCAACATCGAAAATATCCGGATGTTCTTTGCCGGAGGCGAAGTGTCCGAAATCTGGCTGACTTTCCCTGATCCGCAGATGAAAAAGACACGCAAACGCCTGACGGCAACAAACTTCATCGAAAGCTACCGGCAAATCATGGTACAAAACGGCATCATCCATCTGAAGTCGGACAGTAACTTCATGTACCGCTACACCGAAGCCATGGTAGCCGAAAACCAGTTTGAAGTGATCCGTCAGACTGACGATTTATACCATTCGGAACTGCTCGACGAAGTGCTTGCGATCCAAACCTTTTACGAAAAACAATGGCTCGACCGCGGCCTGAGCATCAAATACCTGGCTTTCAGACTCAGTCACCGGAACCCGTTGCGGGAACCCGACGTTGAAATTGAAAAAGACCCGTACCGCAGTTTCGGCCGCAGTGCTAAAGAATAAAGAATTGCCGGAAAAACCGGCAACACCTGACACACTGAAATTCTCATCATGAGTGATTTCTATGATAAAGTATATGAAGTCGTCCGGCTTATTCCGCCCGGCAAGGTAACTAGCTACGGAGCTATTGCGGCTTTCCTCGGCTCAGCACAATCATCGCGTATGGTAGGCTGGGCCATGAATAATGCGCATGTTCAGGAAAAATATGTCCCCGCTCACCGGGTGGTAAACCGGAACGGACTGCTGACCGGCAAACACCACTTTGGTTCGCCGGCCGTCATGCAGGAACTGCTCGAAGCCGAAGGAATCCGGGTAGAGGATGATCAGATTACTGATTTTGAAAAGCACTTCTGGAATCCGGCTACTGAACTTGCAATGGACTAATTTGTTGAAGTGTTGGCAAAGAAGCGCAAGCTCCGGCTGAAGAAAGATAAAATTGAGAAAACCTCCCGCCGAACCGTTTGGCGGATTTTACCGAACTTTACTCAGGCACTTTGTTGCTCAACGATAGATGTAACCGAACTCAAAAAATAATAAGCAATGACAGAAATACCACGTAAATTAATTGTACCCAAAAATATAACCGATGCTCTCCGGACCGTCATTTTCCCCGGAAGTAACCAGGACGTCGTTTCACTGGATATGGCCCAGGAGATAAGGGTAGCCGGTAAAAAAGTTACATTCTCACTGGTGTTCCAGCGGTCGGACGACCCGAATATGGCTGCGGTTATTGCCGCCTGCGAAGAAGCTATCCAGACTCATCTTGGTGCAGAGGTTGAAATCAGAGGAAACATCACGGCAAAGGCAATCCACCAGATGGAGCGCCCGATTCTGCCCGGAGTAAAAAACCTGATTGCGGTGGCATCCGGAAAAGGGGGAGTAGGCAAATCAACCGTTTCGGTAAACCTTGCTATCGCGCTGGCCAAAACCGGAGCTAAAGTGGGACTGATTGATGCCGATATTTTCGGACCATCAATCCCTAAGATGTTTGGTGCCGAAGACGTCCGGCCAGCCGGAGTGCGCGTTGACGGCAAAGAACGCATTCAACCAATCAGCAAATTTGGTGTCAGCTTTCTGTCGATCGGCTTTTTTGTAGCGACCGAAGATGCCGTTGTGTGGCGAGGCCCGATGGCTTCCAACGCGCTCAAACAACTGATCACCGATGGCAACTGGGGAACGCTGGATTACCTGCTTTTCGACCTCCCTCCCGGAACAAGTGATATTCACCTGACGCTGGTTCAAACCGTTCCGGTTACCGGCGCCATCATTGTTACCACTCCTCAGGATGTGGCTTTGGCCGATGTTATCCGCGGTGTCAACATGTTTAAAGGGAAAGGGGTTGATGTTCCGGTACTCGGGCTGATCGAAAACATGTCGTGGTTCACTCCGGAAGAACTTCCGGAGAATAAATACTACATTTTCGGGAAAGATGGCGGAGTAAAGCTGGCCGAAGAGCTGGGATTACCTTTGCTTGGACAGGTTCCGATTGTGCAGGGAATCCGCGAAGGCGGAGATTCGGGCAACCCGGTCGCGCAGGATGCAGACTCGATAACCGGAAAAGCTTTTGCTGAAATTGCAGCCAATGTAATCCGTGAGGTTGACAACCGGAATACCCATATGGATCCGACCAAAAAAGTAAAAGTCAGCCGGAAATAGTCAACGCACAGCTGATAGTTAAAAGCGGAATACGCAGTCATTTCTTCGGCTGCATATTCCGCTTTTTTATGAAATCAGGCAAAAGCTCAGCACCTTGATTTTTTCAGTGACGGACCGATCAGCACCTTGCATTTTTAAAGAACGAATTCATGGACGCTACCGTTTTAATCAGATTAAATTTTTACTTTTGTTCGGTTTAAAACAGCTATAAACAGGCAAGTTAAATACAATTTAAACAGCAAACCCGCCCGACATAGCTGACAAGTTGAAAATCAGGAATTAAAATTGCATTTTTCGCATCAGGAAAAATAACCAAGATAAAAACCAATTATAAAAAATAGCATGAAAAAAGTAGCAATAGGTGTCGATATCGGTGGTACAAATACTGCCATTGGTGTTGTTGACGATTTAGGAAATGTAATGGTGAAAGGCAATATTGTAACTCCGTCGCACGGAGATATTGACCGTTATATCAACGATTTGTCGCAAGCCATCCGCGAACTGATCAAATCGGTCAAGCTGCTGAATACTGACATCGAAATCCTGGGTATCGGAATTGGAGCCCCCAACGGTAATTATTATACCGGAACCATTGAATATGCGGCCAACCTGTCGTTCAGGGGCGTGGTTCACTTGGTTGACCTCCTCAAAAACCAGTTTTCTGATATTCCGGCAATTGCATTGACCAATGATGCAAATGCAGCCGCAATTGGCGAAATGATTTACGGTGGAGCGAAAGGAATGAAAAATTTCGTGATGTACACGCTGGGTACCGGCGTTGGAAGCGGAATCGTAGTAAATGGCGATTTGGTTTATGGCCATGACGGTTTTGCCGGAGAATGCGGCCACACCGTGCTCATTCCGGAAGGCCGCATGTGCGGTTGCGGAACCCCGGGACACCTCGAAGCATACTGCTCTGCTCCGGGAATGAAGCGCACTGCTTTTGAACTGTTGGTGAAGTACAATGCCAACGACAGCCTGCTGGCCGACAAATCATTCCAGGAACTGGATGCCAAAATGATTTATGATGCAGCTGAAAAAGGCGACAAGGTTGCTCTTGAAGTTTTTGAACTGACAGGCAAATGGCTTGGTCAGGGGTTAGCCGATACGGTTCACTACCTGAGCCCGGAAGCAATCTTCCTGTTTGGCGGACCAACCGCTGCCGGCGACTATATTTTCAGACCGACCAAACAAAGCATGGAGCAATTCCTGCTCCCGATCTATAAAAATAAGATCAAAATTCTGCCTTCGCAGTTAAAACCCGGCGACGCCGCTATCGTTGGAGCAAGTGCGCTGGTTTACAAAGAACTGGAAAAAGCAAAATAAGAAGAACAAACTGACTATCAAGCTATTGAAGTCAGAAACAACAAATATTTGAAAGGGAAGACCGACTGTTTTTTGTCGGCTTCCCTTTTCTCTTTTTTATTAATATTTGTTAATAAGTCTGGCCGTTTGCCTCAAATTTTCTAGTTTCACCATCGAAAACAATAAAAACGGAAATTTGAAACTCATCAGATTACATATCTCCGCATGTCTTTTTCTGTGCATTTCGATCTGTTTTTTCTTTAATCAGGCACAGGCAGGCGGCTCACTAAAAAAGGTAAAATACAACTACATTTTAAACGTTCCTGAAGAATACGGCAAAGACCCGGATAAAAAATGGCCCGTGATTTTCTATCTCCATGGGCGCCATGCTTCCGGAACGAACCTGCAAAGTGTAAAACGTTACGGCCTGCCCTATTACCTGGCCAAAGGCAAAAAAATCGACTTTATCGTTGTGTCGCCTCAATGCCCCTGGGGTAAGAACTGGGCTTCAGAAGATTGGTTTAATCCCGTTTTCGACGAAGTCGCCGCCAAGTTCAATGTTGATGAAAACCGTATTTACCTGATCGGAATGAGCATGGGAGGATTCGGCACCTGGGAACTGGCCAGCCGAATGCCCGACCGGTTTGCCGCCATTTCGCCCATGTGCGGAGGTGCCAACCTAAAATGGGTAGATCAGCTCAGCCGGATTCCAACCTGGGTGTTTCACGGAACTGCCGACCGGCAAATACCGATCAGCCGGTCAGAAGTGATGGTTAAGGCACTGGAAGAGGCAAATGCTGACATTAAGTTCACCCGTTTGGTCAATCAGGGGCACGACATCAGCAAGCAATTCAACAACGACGAATTATACAACTGGCTGAAAAAACATTCGCTGAATAAGCTGCCATTCTGGGAAGAGCCACTGCCATTTCTGAAAACAATAGTTGCCAAAGCAGTTTCGGAAAATCTGCCCGAAATTCCGCTGTCAGGCGCTGCCTTCCCCAAAAGTGTCGTTGCAGTCTTCAGGTAATTTCCCCTGATTTTCAGGCGCGTTCTCCAACGGATTCGCCGTATAATTCCCCAAAATCTTTGCTGTCGCATTTTTTCTCAACACACTCTGAACAAGAAGATTCTTCGGGGTAATGCAAGGCCCGGCACAAGGCCCGGTTAATACCTTTCTGGATGATCATACGCCCAGGCTCCGTGGTTCCGAAGCATTCAAAGTACTCATCCCAATGATCAAACCCGTATTCCCGGGCGATCTCGTTTTTTATATTTTTTATCCGGCACATTTGACAGTGTTTCTAATTTTATATCGGTTTACTTTCTGAACTTGTTAAAGTCATTCATGGATAACTATACTTAAGGACACAAGCACTAGACAGCTTAGGCGTTTACGCCTTTATCAGCAGTCAGGTATTTTCAGGAAAAGATTGTTGCAACCTAAACAGAAGGAATCCAAATCCTGACAATCAGAATCTATCCTAAATTTTAGCATTCATTTTTCGCTGTCTTTAAAATTCTTGAAAGGTTTACCGAATCAATCTCAAATCCCGAATAGTGCTGAAAGGGTGAACTAACACCCCAAGCAAATTATCTCATCTCGTGACACCAACTCCAGTTATGTTTTCTCGCGTAATAATTGCCCTTTGCCTCAGGCTGAAATATGATATTCATTATTCTGATGCGATTCTCTTTTCCCCATGCGGTGTAGCTCACTTCATCACCTCTTTTTCTTAAGAAAATGGCTTGTCCCAATGCCGAAAAAACAGATATACGGCATTCGTTTACGTTTTCGAATTCGGGATACACCAGCTTCACCGCAAACGTTGAATCAGTTTCGATCTGCTTCAGGTTAATAAACGAATTCATGGTCACGACATCAGAGGGCACCTCTTCCGGCCGCACCTTCCGGGCTGCCAGCATTTTCCGTTTCAACAATTGAATGCATTCAATCTTTGTATCCCTACGATATTCAAGAGTCCGAATGCATTGCATCAATATCCCAAAATCCAATCCTGATACAATCATCTCCTGAAAAATAATGGTGTTAATAAATTCAATTGCGGCACATTATTGCCCTACATTGTTCTGACACGGCCATGATCTGGCCGGCAGCAACTCTTATTTTAGCTTGCTTTTTTACCCGAGACTACGGGGGATGGCGTAAGTACTAACTGATATTGAACAGGGCCTGCCCGCTTATCCGGCAGGCAGGGATTCCCTGAATATCCAAACTTTTGAGTGAGACTGAATTTCTCACGATCGTTTCATTTCTGGTTCTTCCGTTTTTTAACCTTGCCTTCTTCTTTCTTCAGCTTTTTCTCAAGCTTTCTCTCTTTAAGATCTTTGGTAGGTTCTTTCAAACCTGTTCCTTTTTTTGCCATGATTTCAAATTTAAGATTAAACAAAAAATTAGCATATAGGCTGATAACTACACATCATATTCTCCGTTTGATTCGGGCTGATATACGATATTCTTGATTACCATTTCTTTTTTTCCCATCGGGACCTTATAAGATACTTTACTTCCGACTTTATATCCCAGCAGCGCACTTCCCAATAATGACAAAATGGAAACATTCCCCTTCTTAAAGTCGGCATCTTTAGGGTAAACGAGCTTTACCGTCATTAACTTATTGGTATCTAAATCAACAATCTCAACTGTCGAGTTCATTGTTACCACCTCGGGTGATATTTGCTGAGGATCCACCCGCTCTGCCCGGACAATTTCTTCGGACAAAACAGTCAGATTATCCGGTTCGCCGTTTCGCGATTTTTTTAACGTACTAATCAGGGCAGACAACCTGACATAGTCAGTACCAGTAATTTTAATCTTATCTTTCATTTCATTCATTTTTAAGTTACCTATTTAAATTAATTAAGAGCCTGAATCAATTTTGCAACCTGATTTGCTGCTATTCTTCCCTATTTTATTTCTTTCCGGATAAAAAAAAATTGACTTCATTTATAACCGGTATAAACAAAACAATTAAAATCGCATCCGACATTATTACATCGTATCCGATACAAACATAGCAATCTTTTTATAATTTCACGCAAAAAATAATTTAATGAAAAACAAATATGCTGTTCTGAAGCAGGTAATTGACCTTTATGAAGATTATGAACTGGAAAATAAACATTTGAACCTATACGACTTTGTCCGGTGGATGACAACCAAACTGAACGAAGAACCTGAACCCGATGAAACGAAAACTTCGAAAATCAGTGCTGAAGCCGGAATTCCGCTCATAAACCAATTCGATGACAAAGCCCGTTTTCTGGAAACCACCGCACGGATTGCACGCTACCACGAATTTTACACCCGCAAAGCGCTCAAAGACTTGGTTATAAACACACGTTTGGAATACCTGTTTCTTCAGACCATTGACAAACTGGAGAAAGCAAAAAAAACCGATCTGATCAACATCTACCATCTGGAATATACTACCGGAATGGATACCATAAGAAGACTGATCAATAACGGCCTGTTGTATGAAATCCAGGACGAATCCGATAAAAGGATCAAACTGCTTGTACTCTCTGATTTTGGGAAGGACATCCTGGCACAGTCCAACAAAAGGATGAATGACGAGAGCACCATGTTCTTCACCGCAATAAGCGACAACAAATGGAAAAAAGTATTGCCGGTTCTGGAAGAAATCGATGAGTTTCACGATTCGGTTTATCAGAAACACAGCAACAAGCCATTTGCCGAATTATCCAACCTGATGGATTCTCTGAGGCATTTGTTTAAATGAGGTACTACTGCCATTGAATATCCTGTTGCCTGATCCGGAATAATTTCTTCTTCTGAAAATAGTCGTAACTTTGCAGCTATGAAAAGCATCTCCGGATTCATATTAAAGGCTTTAGGCTGGATTTTGATGTTGCCTGTGTATTTTTACAAATATGCCATTTCTCCGCTCACATCACCGTCGTGCCGGCACGTACCTACTTGCTCGCAATACGCCATTGATGCCATAAAAATTCACGGCCCGTTTAAAGGATTCTGGCTCGGAAGTAAGCGGATTGCCAAATGCCATCCGTGGGGAACGCACGGTTACGACCCGGTTCCGCCCAAACAAAAAAAGCAAAAATCCGGAACAGACCGTACCGTTACTCCGTGACAAAACCCGCCATGCTTCCTGATTATTATCCATCAGCAGAATCTGTCAATCCGGAAATCGAACTATCTTTGATTTAAAATGTTTTAATCGCTTCAGAAGCTAATTTTAATATGAAGAAATACATCTTTTTACTCGTTGTAATTGTGGCTGCCTGCCAGCCAAAACCCAAGGAAACAGCCCAGATGGTCTCGGTGAGCATATTACCGCAGAAATATTTCGTCGAGCAGATTGCCGGAGACCTGCTGCACATCAATGTGTTAGTACCTCCGGGGTCGAGCCCGCACAACTATTCGGTTTTGCCTTCGCAAATGAAAGAGCTGGCAAAGTCAAAAGTATGGCTGCAGATCGGGTTGCTCACCTTCGAAGACCTCTGGAATGATAAGTTTGCCGAACTGAATAAAGAACTGCTCATAGTAAATTCTTCCGAGGGTATTGTTCCGATTGCAGGAAGTGAATGCGAGCACGAAGGCCACGATCATCACCACGCAGAAGCATTCGACCCCCACGCCTGGCTTGCACCTGCCGAAGTCAGGCAAATTGCAAAAAACACGCTGAATGCACTAAACACAAGCTTCCCTCAGCACGCAACTACGTTTAACGACAATTACGCCCGTTTTGTCTTGAAAATTGATTCTCTTTCTGAAAAAATTGAGCAGCAACTGACCCCGCTCCGGAACCGGAAAATCCTGATTTTCCACCCGGCTTTGGCCTATTACGGACGACAGTTTAACCTGCAACAAATTCCACTCGAACTGGACGGGAAAGAACCTTCACCCAGACACATGAAAAACATTGTCGATCAGGCTCGTGAAGAAAACATCAAAGTGATTTTTATTCAGAAAGAATTTGACACCGAAAATGCGTTGCAACTTTCCCGTGAAATTGGAGGTGAAGTCATGACAATCGACCCGCTCGATTACAACTGGGAAAAACAAATGCTCGACATCACCGAAAAAATAGCAGCTCAGAAATGAAAAAACTGCTTGAAATAAAAAATCTCTCAGCCGGATATGACGGGAATGTGGTCATTGAAGATGTCAACCTTCAGGTTTACTCCGGAGATTTTATCGGAGTGATCGGCCCCAACGGAGGCGGAAAAACCACGCTGATCAAAACGATACTTGGCCTGATCAAACCCATGTCAGGAGAAATGACTTTGAATATCAGCAAGACCAACATCGGCTATCTGCCCCAGGTGAACCAGATTGACAAACGGTTCCCTATTTCGGTGATTGATGTGGTTCGGTCGGGGAAAGCCAATTCGGCGTTGTTTTCATCGTTCCACCGAAACAGGAAGGAAAAAGAAAAAGCCGAATCGTTGCTCGCTGAAATGGGCATTTCCGCCATCCGGAATAAAGCCATCGGCGAACTTTCCGGAGGACAAATGCAGCGCGTATTTTTATGCCGTGCATTGATGAATGACCCGCAATTACTCGTTCTGGATGAGCCAAGCACTTATGTCGACAACAATTTTGAAGGCGAATTATACCTGAAACTCAAGGAGCTGAATGAGCAAATGGCGATCATTCTGATTTCGCACGATGTGGGAACCATTTCGTTTTTTGTAAAAACCATTGCCTGTGTTAACCGGCACCTGCACCATCATCCCAGCAATATTATTTCCGAAGAACAGCTTGCATCGTACGATTGCCCGCTGCAAATTATTACTCACGGAAATATTCCGCACACTGTATTGAAATTACATGACGAACACGAGCACCATGAACATAATCACTGAACTGTTTTCCTACGACTTTTTCCTGAATGCTTTCCTGGCCTCCTTACTGGCGGCAATTTCTTGCGGAATTGTCGGAACCTACATTGTCTCGCGCCGGATTGTATTTATCAGCGGCGGAATCACTCACGCGTCATTCGGCGGAATCGGGATGGGCTACTACCTGGGAATCAACCCGCTGCTGGGCGCCGGTATTTTTTCCATCCTGTCCGGAATGGGTATTCAGCTTTTCAGCAGCAAAGGGAAAGTACGCGAAGACTCGTCGATAGCCATCTGGTGGTCGCTGGGAATGGCCATTGGTATTATTTTCGTTTACCTCACTCCCGGCTATGCCCCCAACCTGATGAGCTACCTTTTTGGCAGCATACTGACCGTTTCAACCGGCGAAATATGGCTGATGCTGGCACTATCGCTGGTTATTGTCCTGTTTTTCACGTTATTCTACCGGACAATTCTGTACATTTCGTTTGACGAAGATTTTGCCAAAACCTCCGATCTCCCGGTAAACCTCTTCAATTATTTACTGATGATCCTGATCTCGCTCACGATTGTTCTGAACATCCGTGTAGTTGGCATTATTTTGATTCTATCACTGCTTACCATTCCGCAGGCCACAGCCAATGTACTGACGCGCGAATTTGGCAGAATGATGTTCTATTCGGTCGGTTTTGCCTTTCTGGCCTCGTTTATCGGCCTGCTGATTTCTTATTTTGCCGACATTCCATCAGGAGCAACCATCATCTTTACCCAGGTTATCCTTTTTGGATTGGTAAAGCTGATCAAGATGATTTCTTTGACTGCAAAATAAAAGTCTGTCTATGGACGATCAGGACACCAACATCACCTGTACACATTGCGGCCAGACCTGGGACAAAAAGCTGCTTTCCCGTTCGTGCAGCAACTGCTTCGCCTGCACCGGTTGCGAGGCTTATATTTGCCCTGAATGCCGTTACGAAATTGTGGTAGTCCCGATTAAACCGATGAAGCGCTTAAAAGGGGAAGAATAAAGCTCCGCAGCAGTCCGTTCCAGCATCCTATTCTATTTAGGGTCAAACACTCTTTCACCAGGCAAAAAAAAGGGAATCTCCGCAAAGAGATCCCCTTTTTATATAACTTTCAGTATCTGTTATTTGAAGATATACTTGATACCAATTTGCATCTGCCAGCGAGATGAAGGACTCACAAAATCTCTAAATGTCTGATTCAGTACAGTCTGTGTTGAACCACTACCAGCCGTACCTGCTGGAACATAAGGCATAGTAAAGGTGGCGCCTGTAGTTGCAGTAGGTTTGCTAACCATATTCAGGAACTGGTATTGCTGATAACCTAACACAGTAGTTTTTTCAACTCCCCAGTTTTTGTTAATGAAGTTTCCGAAGTTTACAACGTCAAACGAAACGCGGATTGTATTCTTTCTGCCTTTTTCAGTTTTAACGAAGAAATCCTGGGTGAAATTCAGGTCAACTTTATTAATGTACGGTGCTATCGCTCCGTTACGCTCTGAATACTGTCCTCTGTGCTTACTCAGATAAGGATCTTGTTTAATGAAGTTATCCAATTGCGCCCAAATCTCATCCGTTGTTCTCGGATCTGAGGCATTTGCTTTTACAAGTGTAATCTGATCTTTTGTTGCAGGAATAAAAATCAGGTCATTCAGATTAATCCCGTCACCATTTAAGTCACCATTATAAGTATATGAATAACGGAAAGGAGAATATCTCTGGTAAACCAAACCAACCGATGAAGTCGTCATGTTAAAGAATGACTTGGTGTAAGTAGCAGACAAAAGCAGGCGGCTTGGGAAACTTCCGGCAGAGTAGCCCAATTCCTGAGAGTTTGGATTAATAGCCGGACGATATTGCCATGCCGATTTAGCTACAGAAGACGAACCATCGGTCACACTTTTTGATTGGCCGAAGGTGTATGATCCGTTTACGCTTAAACCTTTAAGGGCTCCGTCAAAATCCTTCTGAAGTTGCAATGTCGTATAGATCGAATATCCTTCCGAGGTATTTCTCATCATAACGGCAGTATTTGCCACAGAGCTTGTCGAAGTTTTGGTATAAACAGTGCGGTTATCAACACCAACCATTTTAAATGCGTCTGCGCTGTTTTCTTCCGGAAGAGCAATGTTAGCGTGGTAGATGTTGTTGATATCCTTGTTGTACAATACTTCAGCGGTTGCTACCCAACCGTTGCCAAACTTTTTATCAATGGCAATGTTTGTTTTCCAGAGTTGCGGGTATTTAAAGTCAGGATCAGTAACTGCAATATCCGACTTGGGTGCTGTTCCGGAAGCCGGTCCATAATTTGGATTCCCGTCGAAACCCTGATCTTTCAATCCGGTACCAGGCCTGGTTAACTGGGCAAACAACAAACCGTTGTTTCCGGCCTGGTTAGACAACCATACGTAAGGAGGTGTTCCGGAGAAAATTCCGCTTCCACCTCGGATCTGCAATGAGCGATCGCCAAATACATCCCAGTTGAAGCCTACGCGCGGAGACCAGAGTGGTGCAGTTTTAGGGTATTTTGAAACATCAATCTTTGTTCCGCCCTGAAAGGTTTCGGCAGCCAGCTTGTCGTTTGGCAGCAGATCAGTCAGGAAGATCGGCATATCCATACGAAGCCCTACTGTCACGTTCAGGTTTGGTATAATGTTCCATTTATCCTGAGCATAAAAACCGAGTGAAAGAACATCAACTTTAGCGTAAGGAAACTCTGGTTGAAGTGAATACGCTTTGGTGTATTTGGAAGTCAAACTTTCAAATGTTCCCGGTGTTTTTGGTCCGGCCAGCCATGTATTGTAATCGTTCACTTCTTTGTAGAAGGCATCAAAGCTGTTAAACTCCCAAACGCCTGCATAAGAACGGGCATATCCGTTCAGGAATTGACGGTAATCACTTTGAGTACCCAGCGTGATGCGATGTTTTCCGGCGTTAATAGTCAGGTTATCCTGAATCTGCCAAATGTCGCTGTTCAACTTGTTGTTGTAGGAGTTTTCCTCAGTTCCGAAAGTTGTTGCAATAAGGTTTCCTTTTACATAGTCGGCACTTTTAACGCCATTGACATAAGACCATCCTGTTCCGTTCAAAATGTCAACCTGCGGGAAGAAACCGCCGTCCATATCGCGGAAATCGCGAAGCGCTGAGTATCCGATTTTCAGTGTATTCGATATCTTTTCGTTGATCGTCGTATTCAGGTCGGCCATAATAATGTTAAAGTTATTATTCGTCCGGTAATACGATGATGAGAACGGAATACGGTCAGCGCTTGGGCTTCTTGAACCTCCTGTTGCGCCTGATCCACTTGGCATGTTGGTATTGAATGATTTCAGGTAGAAATATTTAATACTCAAAGTGTTTTTCGAATTAATGTTCCAGTCCAAACGGGCTGTGATACGATCAGCTTCGGTCGGAACGCTTGATGTACTGTAATTTCCGGGGCTATAATTGTATTTCTGAACCAAAAAATCAGAAAGAGTCTGAAGGGTGGCCACATCAACGATTGACTGTCCGTCACCTTGTTGCCCTTTCGCCGGGCTCGGCTGCCAACTGATTGGAGATTCTTTGCGGTCCATTTCACCGTTAAGGAAAATGAACAATTTATCTTTAATGATTGGTCCGCCAACCGAGAAACCTTTCTGGTTGTACGTAAAATCGTTTTTGTCAACTTTAATGGTGTTCTGTTTACGGCCTTCCAGGTCCGGGCTTTTAAAATAATAGTAAGCCGAACCAGTCCATGAATTGGTTCCGCCTTTGGTTACCGAGTTTACACCGGCACCTGTGAAGGCTCCGTTGCGTACGTCAAAAGGCGCAATCATCACCTGAATCTGATCGATAGCTTCCAAGCTGATTGGCTCGGTACCCGAAGCTCCGAGTGAAGAAGAAAGACCAAAAGAGTTATTGAATGACGCACCATCAACTGTTACATTGTTGTACCGGTACGAAGTTCCGCCGAAGTTACCGCCACTACTCATTGGGGTTAGTTTGGTAAAATCAGAAAGCGAACGGTTAATCGTCGGAAGTTTTTCAATGGTCTCATTGGTAAATACTTCCTGAGCACCAGTCCGGTTCGAACTGAATTTTTGATTTTTTGAACCAATGGCAATAACTTCACCAATCTCAACAGTATTTTCTGTGAGACCAAAATTCAGGGTTGCTTCTTCTCCAACGGTCAGAAACAGGTTACTGGCTTTTTGTGTACTGTAACCCATAAACGAAACCTCGACTTCATAAGGGCCACCCACGCGCATGCCGTTCAGGCTGTAACGGCCATCGCTCAACACCAGGGCACCATAACTCGTTCCTGTCGGGGTGTGTTTAGCAACAACAGTAGCACCAGGAAGGGGCTCATTTTTATCGTCAACAACTTTTCCGCTTATACTCGAGGTAGTTACCTGAGCATTCGCCGAAAGGATGACCATAAAAAAAGCGGTCAGCACTAAATAAATTTTTAGCATCTTTTTCATAGAAAATTTGATTTAAAATTCTGGACAAAGAAAGTTAATTGATATCTATTAGGAACAATTTATTCCTTACTATAATGTTACTATTTCGTCTCAATTCGATTAAAATTTCAACTAAGGCACTTAACCCAAAAGTAATATTGTACAAACCGTTTACCCGTTGAAAATTACAATTAATTACTGAGTCTCATAACACTAGTTATGAACAGAACCCCTTTTAATAAATTGTTAATAAATAAAAAAAATATTACCTGATAGTCATTTTATTTTTATCTGAAAATGCTATACAGCCAATCCATTAATGCTTCAGGACCAAACAATTCAGGGAACAAAACGTTTCTATGGCAACGACAGAAACAGTCCTGAAAAGAAACTGCAAACATGTCGTTTCGGATAACGGGAGGAATAACAAATAAAGGCTAAAGAATATCAGAATAACACCTCCAAACAGGCGTATCAAAGGCAAGCACAGGCCGAACGCACGAACAATAAATTCATTAACCTGATTATTTTCGAATGAAAATCATATTTTTGCAGTCCTATTTTTGCGAGAACTAAAAATTGCATGTAATGGAACAAAAGGATATCCGGCAAATGCTTGATGAAAAGGGATTTATTGATGAGCCAGTTAGCCCGGAAACAAAGCTGGTTGAGGAAATAAACCGGCTGAAAAAAGAAAAGAATGCAGTTATTCTCAGTCATTACTACGTTGAAAGTGACCTTCAGGATATAGCTGATTTTGTAGGAGATAGCCTTGGCCTTGCACAGGAGGCTGCCCAAACGAAAGCCGACATCATTG
>JAEUSS010000575.1 GCA_016788685.1 Prolixibacteraceae bacterium
GTAAATATAAACTTGATAAGGAATAAGTAAAAATGAGACACAATAAAAAATTCAACCACTTAGGAAGAACTAGCGCTCATCGTAAAGCAATGTTGTCCAATATGGCCAATTCATTGATTTTTCACAAACGTATTACTACGACCGTGGCTAAAGCTAAGGCCTTGAGAATATATGTTGAGCCACTTATTACCAAAGCAAAAGACGACTCGACTCATTCTCGCAGGGTTGTATTTGAATACCTGAAAAGCAAAACTGCTGTTTCAATGTTATTCAGAGACGTTGCTGAAAAAGTTGCTGATCGTCCTGGAGGCTATACCCGGATTCTTAAAACAGGAACCCGTCTTGGTGACAATGCTGAAATGTGCATCATTGAGTTAGTTGACTTCAATGAAAACATGTTGGCTGCTAAGGAAAGTAAAGCCAAACCAGCAAAATCTCGTCGTGGCGGAAAGAAAAAAGCTGATGCTCCAAAAGCGGCTGCAGCCCCTGCGGCTCCTGTTGCAGAGGAAGCTCCTGAAGCTAAGACTGAAGAATAAAGAAAGGTTAGGTAAGAATATAAAAAAGGCTGATGATGAATCAGCCTTTTTTTTTGAATTGCAATAATCAGAAGTATTGGGGAATTGCTTCAGATTTCAGGTACGTACCATTACGGTACTAAACTTTCTGCCCGAGATGATAGTCAATCGTTGACAACAACTGCTCAACACTGACAGGTTTGGTTAAATAATCATCTCCTCCATTTTCCAGACAGCGTATTTTATCTTGCTCAAAATCGTTGGTCGTCACAAAGATGATCTTAATGTTTTTATTCCTGACATTCTCCGATTTCCTGATTCGGCAAGTCGCCTCAAAACCGTCCATCACGGGCATCGACAGGTCCATTAAAACGACATCAAAATTTGCAGTCTCTACTGCTGTCAGTGCTTCTAGTCCGTTGTCGGCTGTCTCCAACTCATAATGCCTTTTGAGCGAGTAGTATAAAAACTTCTGGTTGATCGGATTATCATCTACAATTAATAGCTTCACAGACTTATTTTGAATGTAACATTCCTGAACATCCAAAACTACTGAATTAGCTAATTAAAAAGCACTATTTTTGATAACTCAAATTCAGTTCTGGATAGCTGAAAGGTTACATTTGATTCTAAAACCCAAATATGAATAAATATGAGTGACGATAAGAAGATAATTTTCTCGATGTATCGGGTTAGTAAAACTTACCCGCCGCAAAAACAAGTGCTGAAAGATATTTCTTTATCCTTCTTCCTTGGTGCCAAGATTGGTATTATTGGTTTAAATGGTTCCGGGAAATCAACTTTACTCAAAATTATTGCCGGGCTGGAAAGTTCCTACCAAGGCGAAGTTGTGTTCTCGCCCGGATATTCAGTCGGATACCTGGAACAGGATCCGAAACTGGACGAAACCAAGACGGTGAAAGAGATTGTACAGGAAGGTGTGCAGGAAATAGTGGATGTGCTAAAGGCTTATGAAGACATTAACCTGAAGTTTGGAGACCCTGAAGTGTATGAAAATCCGGATCTGATGGATAAACTGTATGCCGAACAGGCATTACTTCAGGATAAAATAGACCAACACGATGCATGGAACCTTGATGCCAAACTCGAACGTGCCATGGATGCATTGCAGTGCCCGCCTGACGATCAGCCTGTGGGAGAACTCTCCGGAGGTGAACGCCGCCGCGTTGCGTTATGTCGTTTGTTGCTGAAAGAACCTGATGTGCTTTTGCTCGATGAGCCGACCAACCATTTGGATGCTGAGTCGATTCAATGGCTCGAAATGCACCTTCAGCAGTACAAAGGAACCGTAATCTGTATTACTCACGACCGGTACTTCCTCGATAACGTTGCCGGATGGATTCTGGAACTGGATCGCGGTGAAGGTATTCCCTGGAAGGGAAATTATTCGTCCTGGCTCGATCAGAAATCGAAGCGGATGGAACAGGAAGAAAAGGTGGCTTCAAAGCGTCGCAAATCGCTTGAACGTGAGCTGGAATGGATCCGGATGGCGCCCAAG
>JAEUSS010000599.1 GCA_016788685.1 Prolixibacteraceae bacterium
AAACTGATGCTAGTATCATCTTAGAAACAAATAAACGTAATGTAACATGAAAACAAGAATTTTATTGGTATTGATGGCAGTTTTGCCTATGCTGGCGGTTAGCCAGGTAAACAATTCGGAGAAGGAAACTCCTTACATTGAAGTGGTTGGTATGGGTGAGATGGAAGTAATTCCGGATCAAATTTACATCTCTTTTACATTGAAAGAAAGACTCGAAGGAAAAAAGAAGATCGAAATTGAAGATCAGGAAAAAGAACTTAAGAAGCGCCTGATGAAAATTGGTGTCGATTTAGCTGATTTGCAGCTGGCCGATGCAAATTCAGATTTTATTAAAATCAAACGTAAAAAGAACGAAGTAATCGCATCGAAAGATTATTTACTGAAAGTATCATCGACCGGAGCTCTGGCACAAGTCTTTGAGCTTCTCGACGAGATCAGCGCTTTTAATGCGAATATCCAACGTGTTGACCACTCCGAGATTAAAAAGTTCCGCAAAGAAGTAAAGATGCAGGCTGTCCAGGACGCTAAGGAAAAAGCCGGTTATCTGCTTGGTGCTATCGGCGAAACTGTTGGAAAACCTTTATTCATCCAGGAACGCGAAACTTACAATGACATTCAGCCTTTCCGAAAGGCTGCCATGATGTCGATGGAGGCTATGGATGCTGCAGGCCAGGAAGATGCTCTGCCCGAGTTGGCATTTCAGAAGATTAAACTGAAATACACTGTTTTCGCGCGGTTTGCCATCAAACAATAGCCGCTGGCATATAAAAAAAAGGCTGCAATCAAGTATATTGGTTGCAGCCTTTTTTTTTGCCTGAAATTACTGTTCAAATTAGCGCCCGCTTCGTATTTTCCTAACAATTTCAGTAGTTACCGGATCGAAATTATTTCCGAAACTGGTTCTTATGTACGAAAGTACATCGGCAATTTCGTCATCGGTCAACTGAGCGTGCGAGGGCATGAAATTTTTATAAATCTTACCGTTGACTTCAATTTGCCCGGAAAGACCCTTCATCATGATAGCGATCAATTCCTGAGGCTCTTTTCCGACCCAGCTGCCGGGACCTAACGGCGGGTGCATGTCGGGCACTCCCGAACCATCAGCCTGATGACAAGTCAAACAGTATTTGTTATAAACTGCTTTCCCGGGATGTTCTTTTTCGGTTGATGAAGCGGGCAAACTTTTATTTATTTCATTTGCCAATTGTTCGGAACTAACGGCTTCTACTTTCCTGCTTTCAGTATTATTCTGACAGGAAATTATTACACCTCCGAATAAAACACTAAACACCAACCATTTAAAGTTATTATTCATCTAAAATATTTAAGAATTAACGGTTCAATATAGTACAATTCCGCCAATTATTTGCAGTTCTGTTGGCGACAGTCTTACAACTTCAGGCATCCGTTTTGTCCGGCATAAATACATAATCACATAAACTACAGTTAGTTACATGAATCAAAAACACCGGAAATAAAATTCTGATTTAAAGATAATTTATTGACCAAAACCGAAACCGAAATTTCTGTTTACAGTATTTTCGCAGTCTGATTTTAAAACAAGAAAGTGATGAAAGGATTGTATACAATCGTTTTGCTGATCCTGTCAAATTCATTTATGACATTGGCCTGGTATGGCCATCTTAAATTTGCCGAACTAAAATGGTTCAGTAAACTCGGTATCATTTCCATTGTGCTGGTCAGTTGGGGAATAGCTCTTTTTGAATACATGTTTCAGGTTCCGGCTAACCGCATGGGGTACAAAGAAAATGGCGGCCCGTTTTCGCTGATCGAACTGAAAGTAATTCAGGAAGTAATTACTTTGCTCGTATTTACCGTTTTCTCGCTGGTCCTCTTTAAAAACGAAAACTTCAGGTTTAATCACCTGATTGGATTTGTTTTCCTGATTCTGGCGGTCTATTTCATTTTCAAAAAATAGCTCGACTCACTCTTTGATGTCGTCTCTCTTTTGCCGGTTTGAATAGAATTGCTGAAGGATGGATCCGTCGTTGGCTTCTTTGGACAACGATTCGATCGTATTGGCCGGAATATCACATAAGTCCAGAGCAATCAATCCATCCAGACAATTATTAAATTTCGGGTCAACGTTAAATCCGATGATCTTTGCATTCAACTTGATGTATTTCTTCAGCAGAACCGGCAGTCCGGAATTTAACTCGTCCACGTCGCCAATAAATTTATCGAGCGTGTTGATGTCGTTATCCATTGTTTGCATAATGACATTGAGATTCTGGTCGACCGTTTTAAACTTGTACGAGTTGCGCGGAGTAATGCTTTTGGCCAGTTTCCAGTCAAAATGATGCGCCATAATGAATTTAATGATCATCTCTTTTGAAGTAGTTGAATAATCGTCACTCACGCTCACCGGCCCCATCAGGTAACGATATTCCGGATTTTTAAGAGTGAAATAAAGGATACCTTTCCACAATAAAAACAAGGGCATTGGTTTTTTCTGATACTCCTTAACAACAAAAGAACGCCCCAGTTCCATTGTCTGGCTCAGCATGTGCTGAAGATCATCTTTAATTTTGAACAGGCTGTGAATATAGAACCCCCGCACACCATATTTATGCATAATTTCAGCCCCTTTCCCGATTCGGTATGCTCCTGCAATCATTTCTGTTTCAGCATCCCAAATAAACATCTGATTGTAATACAAGTCGAACTCATCCAAATCGATACTGCGGTTGGTTCCTTCACCGACTTGCCTGAAAGTAACCTCGCGAAGCCGCCCGATTTCAAGCAGAATGTTAGGTATTCGCTTAGAAGGCGCACAATAAACAGAATAACTCTTTAGCTTGAATAATAAGAATTCAGAACTTAGATTCTGAAGTTCATGAATAATCTTTTCGTGCGGTACAGGATCGGCAACGGGCTCAATACGTTGCTGCCTTTTCAGTGAATAATTAAAAAATCTTTTGACCTCAATTTTTGACTGAAGTAAATATGTTTTTGCCCGCAAATATCTGCCATACTGATAAATATCCGAGAATCTGTCCTGTTCGGCAACCTGAATCGTATTCCCGATTCTGATCTTAATTGGCTTCTTCCTCTGGCACAAAATTTCCGTAGGGAGTTTCATGCTTTTTAAGGCAGGAAGAATATTGTTCATCATGTAAAACAACCGGCTGTTATTGCCCTGAAAGTAAATCGGAACAACGGGGACCTTCTGGTGTTTGATAAATTTTAACGTATTGTATTGCCATTGTTTATCCGAAAGAACCCGTGACGAATCAAACTGGGAAACATCGCCTGCCGGAAAAACACATAGAATTCCATGCTTTTGCAAATGAGCGGAGGCTTTTTCCGCTTCGGGGTTTAGCAGACCTTTATGATTTTTTGTATGGAATGTGTCTTCGACCAAAAAGAAATCACTGATCGGCTCTATTTTCTGAAGCAATTGAGTCGAAATAACTTGAATGTCAGAGCGAATACGGCTCAGAATCTTAATCAGCAAAATTCCGTCCAGGCCACCAAAAGGATGATTGCTTACCACAATTACAGGTCCTGTTTTAGGGATGCGCTTCTGCAATTCCTCTTCGTCGTACACAAAACTGATCTGGAGTGTCCGAATCAACTCGTCTATAAAATCAACTCCCTTCTTATCTCCAATCTGATTATAGACTCGGTTCAGCTTGTCAAAACGCAATAAAAGCATCAAAAACCGGGCGAAATGTTCACCTCCCAAAAAGCTGAGTTTTGGATTTACTTTCAGAATATCTTCGGGTTTAAAAAGTTCCATAATTTAAAAAGGAAAAAATTTATTCACACAACAACTATCACAACTGCATGCAAAGAATTGTTAAAAATGAACATTTTTTCTGTTCGATTGTAAAAAGGATTAACTTAATTCGCATAAAAATTTCGAAAATTGAACATACTTTATCAGAAATACGACATCAATAAGTGGTTACCTACCACCAAAAAGGAGGTAGAGTTGAGAGGTTGGGACAGTGTGGATGTCATTTTTTTTACTGGCGACGCGTATGTCGACCACCCATCTTTCGGCGCAGCCGTTATCGGACGAGTACTTGAGGCTGAAGGCTATAAGGTAGCCATTGTTCCCCAACCAAACTGGCAGGACGATTTGCGCGATTTCAAAAAACTGGGTAAACCCAACCTGTTTTTTGCGGTTACCGGCGGGAATATGGATTCGATGGTAAATCACTACACCGCCAACAAACGAAAACGCTCGAACGATGCATACACCCCCGGCGGAAGACAAGGTCAGCGCCCGGATTATGCGACAACAGTTTACTGCAACATCCTGAAAGATTTATTTCCGGACGTGCCCCTGGTTATTGGCGGAATTGAAGCCTCGTTACGGCGGGTAACTCATTACGACTACTGGAGCAACAAACTGATGCCATCTATCCTGGTTGACTCCAAAGCTGACATGCTTTTTTACGGTATGGGTGAAAAATCGATCCTCGAGTATTCAAAACTCATCCATAAAGGCGTCAACTACAAAAAGCTGACAAACATTCCGCAAACCGCATTTATGGTGCCGAAAGATGAAGATTATGTGACCAACAAGAAGTGGAACAGCATCAACTTATATTCCTACGAAGAATGTCTGGAGGACAAGAAAAAATATGCCAAGAATTTTATGCACATCGAAGAGGAATCGAATAAAGTCGAGGCCAATTTGATTGTGCAGCAAACCGGGGATCAGCAGGTAATCGTCAACCCTCCCTGGCCTCCGCTGGAAGAAAAGGAAATCGATCGTTTCTACGATCTTCCGTATACCCGTCTTCCCCACCCTCGCTACAAAAACAAGGAAGAAATACCCGCTTACAACATGATCCGGCATTCGGTAAATATCCATCGCGGATGTTTTGGCGGCTGTACTTTTTGTACCATTTCTGCCCATCAGGGGAAATTTATTTCCAGCCGTTCCGAAGAATCAATCCTGAAAGAAGTTGACAAATTGGTGCTGATGCCCGATTTTAAAGGATATATCTCAGATTTAGGCGGCCCCTCGGCCAACATGTACAAAATGAAAGGCATACACGAGGAAATTTGCCGGAAATGCAAACGCCCGTCTTGTGTATTTCCTGATGTGTGCAAAAATCTGAATATCGACCATAAGCCGATGCTCGATTTATACAAAAAAGTACGGCAGCATCCTGATGTAAAAAAAGCATTCATCGGAAGCGGAATTCGTTACGACATGATATTGAAGGAAACGAATGATAAGCAGGTGAACAAGAACAATATGGAATATTTACGTGAAGTAATCAAACACCATGTTTCAGGAAGATTGAAAGTCGCGCCGGAGCACACCTCTGATCAGGTGCTCGATTTGATGCGAAAACCTTCATTCAAATTATTTCATAAACTGAACAAGGTATTTCACGAAATTAACCAAGAAGAAGGCCTGAATCAGCAGTTAATCCCGTATTTCATTTCCAGCCACCCCGGGTGCGAAAATACCGATATGGCTAATCTGGCCGTTGAAACAAAACAGCTCGATTTTAAACTGGAGCAGGTTCAGGATTTTACGCC
>JAEUSS010000602.1 GCA_016788685.1 Prolixibacteraceae bacterium
GGCCGGCTCACTCCATCCCGAAACCTTTCCGTTTTTATCCCAGGTGCGGACCTGCCACCAGCAATCCTGACGCGACTGCAAGGGTTTTCCGTTATAACCGATATAATTTGACTTTTCTGAAATTATTTTTCCGCTTTCCCACAAATCAGCCTGCCCTTTTAAAAGTTTTTCTTTTGTTCCGGCCACTCTGATTTCCCACGCGGTTTGTATCTGACCGCGTTCTCCGGGACCGGCGATATTCACCCACGACAGACGGGGATTAACAACATCGATGCATGGCGGATTTTCGAGGTATTCGCATCTCAAACGGGTTGGGGAAATTTTAGCCTCCGCCCAAGAAACATTAATGCCAAGGCAAATTAATAAAAACAGAAATTTTTTCATTTTAGTTAAGGTCTTATAATTTATCACAAAATAAAGAAATAAGACTACCCGTTCAATTCTGATCTTATAGAAATGTCCGGATAGTCTTGTTTTTTTATCGTATAGTCTGAGGAATATGACTATTTCCAGAGAACTAACAGGAAGTGTCTTTCACGCACTTCCTGTTGTGAACCTATTTAGTAGCCCGGATTTTGTACCAGGTTTTTATTCACGTTCAATTCTCTGAAGTGGAAAGGATAAATCAATCTTTCCTTGGTCACATTATATGCGGACGGCAATATCCAGGGGTAAAGTTTTTTCATCTCAACGCCATGCTTATTCATTACTTCTATCGCCTTTCCGGTACGAATAAGATCTGTCCACCGATGATTTTCGAAAGCCAGCTCTTCATCCCATTGCCGCTTGCCATCAGTTTTCATCAGGGAGTAGTAATTTTTACATAACAAATATAAAACTTCTGAAATATAACCACTAAAAGTTTACCGGATCTTGAGGGCAATCATTTTTTTTGTCGCTTTATGTGTTCGGGATCGGAAAATCGTTTTGCAGTTACACGAGATTGACCGGTACGAACGGATTGGCACCAAGAACGGGTTTAGAATTCTCATGCCCACAGAAACTATTCAATTCTAATGTTTTCACTTCAGGGCTTCAATCAAAATCGCCAGTCCGCCGGATGCCTGAAGGTTGATATTCAGAACTGTCTTTGAATCGACTTTTTGTTTCGAAATGCCTACATGGGTTCGTGTCTCAACTTTCGGATCATCGAAATACAGGGTAGCTTCGTATTTTTTTTTCGATTCCAGGAAATCGAGCGGAATTTTCAATTCGCGGGCTTCGGTATTGGTGATGCATCCGATGAACCAGTTTTCCCTATTCCGGCGGGCAACTGTAATGTATTTCCCGATTTCGCCGTTGATGATTTTGGTGTCGTTCCAGGTGGTTGGAAGTACGTCCCAGAATGCCAGTTCGGGCTCATTTTGGTAGTCCGCGGGTTTGTCGTACCAATACATCCATTGCAACGGGCTGTAATAAACAACCGGCAAAGCCAGTTGGTGTGCCGGGGTGTTTTGAATGTGCCGGGTGGGGTGCCCAAGTTCCTTCCGGTAGAAGTAGCAGAAGGTATAATCGGCAGCTCCGGCTACGAAGCGGGTAAATGGCAGTACCGTGTTGTTCACTGCATCGGGCATTTCCTCGTTACCGCGGATGCCTTCCTGGGTCATCAGGTTTGGATAAGTCCGGCTGAAACCCGTGGGGCGGTACTCGTCGTGGATGTCAACCATCAGTTGGTATTTGGCACATTTTTTTACGGCTTCGTGCAGCCAGGTAGTCCAGCGGTGCGATCCCACCTGCACAAAGCCGAATTTAATTCCGGCCACTCCCCATTTATGGTAAAGCGGCAAAATGGTGTCCAACTGAGCTGCCAGAGCCCGCTGATTGACGTATAAAAACACTCCGATTCCTTTTGATCTGGCGTACCGAATGGCTTCCTGAAGATCGAGGTCGCCTTTGGGATTCCGGCGCGGATCAACGGTTACACTAGTGGCATCGGCCAGGTAATCATTCTCAAAACCATACCATCCGGCATCGAAATGAATGTATTTAATGTTGCGGGTTACGGCAAAGTCCACCAGTTTTTTTGCTCCTGAAGTCGATAACGTTATTTCACGCATCACCAGTCCGGGTTTAATCCACGACGGATCGGCAATGGCGCAAGGTGGATTCAGGTTCAGGATCAAATCATTGTTGGCCAGCAAGTCTCCTGCTTTCTCGGCAACCATGATCACCCGCCAGGGAGTGGCGAAAGGTGCAATTTCGTCTACATCGCCGTAAATGGAAGTCTGAATCGAGTTTTCTTTTTCCGGATTCAGCCTGAATTTGGTACGCGAAAAATTCACCATTTCGGCTTCGGCCAGGCAAGCAAACAGTCCGTTGGGCAATTCCAGTGTAAGCGGCCGGTCCGACTCGTCGGGCCAGTTTTTCAGGGGAAGCAATTGGTGATGCGATTGTGCCCGTGCAGTAAACCACGCCCGGGTATTTTCCTGAAAATTAAACTCTGTTGATTCGTCGGTAATGTGTAAATAAGGGCCGCCATTTTCGTTGGCGGCAAATTTGTACCGGAATGCGATGCCTGAATTGTAAGCCCTGACAATCAGCTGAAGTGCCGGAAATTTGCGGTTCTCCCGGGTGATTGTAATGACAGATTCGTTATACTGGTCGCGTATACGGTTGCGTTCGCCGTAAACCGGAGCCCAGGTGGTGTCGCGCAGTTGAACCTCACCCGGATTGATCTGCAGTTGCTTGTCCCAGTTGTCGCCGTTACAGGTAATGCCTAGTTTCGACCATTCGACAATCGGCAGATTTAGATAGTTGATGCTGTAAAAGGCGCTATCATCGACTTTCAGTGAAAAGCTGATTTTTTGGTCAGGAGATTGGATTTCGGCAACAGACTGTGCTTTTGTATGAGAAATAACCAGCACAAGAATACAAAGCAGAGCAGGAATTTTCATAGTTTTTAGGTTTAGGTTTGTATGCACGACAATTTTACGAATAATTTCAGGTTTAAAGCATCGGTTCGTTTTAAGGCATAAAAAATCCCGTCCGGAAAGTTCTGCTCCGACGGGATTTGTTCATCTGTCGATGGTGATATGGCTACAGACCTAAAGTTGGGGACGGACTTCCCTTGGGTTCAATCAGCTTGGGGAGTTGCAGCGAGAGGCCAAACTGTTTATTCAGCTTTTCAATAAAATAAGCCGAAAGAAAAGGCGATTCCAGTTCGATATTTTGGTGAACAAAGAAATAAATGTCACGCAATCCCTGGTCAACCCAAATGCTCAGCCGGTTAATCCAATCATCCAACCGTTCGCGGTCGCTTTGCGGGTCGTTAGCTCCAACATAGCGGATAAAAGCTTTCGGGGTTGTCAGCCGCATGTGCAGCAAATCCCGCCGTGCGGCGGTGTCAACCACAATATTGGTTACCTGATGCTTTTCGAACAGCGAGTACACCTCTTCAGAAACGGTTTTGTCATTGAACCATTCGGTATTGCGCAATTCAACGGCCAGCGGGATCGCTTTCGGAAAGCTCTCAATGAAATTTACCAGCCGGTCGTAATTTTTGTATTTGAAATTATCGTGCAGCTGAAGAAAAACCATTCCCAGTTTGTCTTCAAAATTGCTGATGTTGTCGCAGTATTCATTGGTTAGTACCTGCACATCATTCAGCCTGCGCATATGGCTGATGCTTTGCGTAATCTTTGGGAAGAACCGGAAGTGATCCGGTGTTTTGTTTTTCCAGGTAATTACCTGGTCTCTGCCCGGCATGCTGTAAAATGTGGCATTCAGCTCGATGGAGTTAAACTGGGTGGAATAATAAGTCAACTCGTCTTTGGTGCCGCGCGGATAAAAGTTTTTCAGGTCGGTTTTGTTCCATTTGGCACATCCAACATAAATGCTGAGTGGTTGGGAAGTATCATTTTGTTTCAGTATTTCTGCCGTGTGCGGATTGTCGGCAGGTAGCCGGAAATCAATCATTTCAGGGTTTTCGCTTTGTCCGAATTTCATAATGCAGTCGTTTTTTTATCGATGGATGAAAATACAGTCTTTTTCGGTTATAAGAATGCTTAAGTTCTGTTAAGGTTCATCTGATTTGCCGATTTGTAAAAATTATTTTGCCAATCGGCGCAGGTCTGTATTTATATTTTTATACAACACGAAATTTAGTTGCCCCTCTTCCGATACTCATTAGGCGACATGCCCATC
>JAEUSS010000605.1 GCA_016788685.1 Prolixibacteraceae bacterium
TTTGCCACACGGGCGACGATACTTGCTGGGGCGAATTGAACGAAGAAAGTGATATCGACTTCCTGGAGTATCTTCAGGATTTTATCGATCAGCGCAAACAGGAAATGCCTGAAGGCTCATACACCACTTCTTTGTTTCAGAAAGGAACGCGCAAGATTGCTCAGAAAGTGGGTGAGGAGGCTGTTGAAACAATTATTGGAGCAATGGCCGATGATGACGAAAACTTTCTGTACGAAGGTGCCGATTTGTTGTATCACCTGATTGTTTTGTTGTCGCACAAGGGATATCGGATTGAGGATTTAGCCCGCGAACTGAAGAAAAGGCACAGGTAACTGAGCTGGCGGGTTGCTGATTTTCTGTAATTCTAGTTTCCTGCAGGGTGATGGAGCCTGTCTCAACATTGGTTCCTTGTAACAACAAGACCTGCGAGGTCGATTGTCTGTTCGGGCATGACGGGGGTAAAGTATATCGCGTCAACGACTGTGGCAGTGCATTTATTTTATTAATCAAAGGCGAAGTAACACGCATCGAAAAATATTTAACAGAAAACCGTGTCATAAATACAATAAAAACCACTCCTGTAAAGTAAAAAGGGACTCAGGTGATTAGCCCGGGAGGTTTTCAGAATGACCGATTCTCAGCTGTAACAACAGAATTTTGAACCAAATGAGCGGAGGATTCTTGAAAGAAGGATTCTCCGCATTGCTTTTCAATGTGCCGAAATTGTTAAAAGTGTCATATTTACAAAAACTTAACCTCCCTCATTTCGTAAAAAACAATTTCGAACGGATTATTCGGTTATCTTTGCGCCTTCATTTTTGAACCCTATGCAGAAAATTAGAAATATTGCTATTATTGCCCACGTTGACCACGGCAAGACAACATTGGTCGACAAGATGATCTACTATTGTAATATTATAAAAGATCACGAGAAGAAACAAGAGTTGATTCTCGACAACAACGACTTAGAGCGCGAAAGAGGAATTACCATTCTGGCAAAGAATGTGTCGGTGATATATAAGGATGTTAAAATCAATATTATAGATACCCCGGGACACGCTGATTTTGGAGGTGAAGTGGAGCGGGTATTGAACATGGCTGACGGCGTCTTGCTGTTGGTTGATGCTTTCGAAGGAACGATGCCTCAAACCCGTTTTGTGTTGTCGAAAGCTTTGGCTTTAGGCCTGAAGCCGATTGTTGTTGTCAATAAAGTTGACAAACCAAACTGTCGCCCGGAGGAAGTTCACGAGCAGGTTTTCGACCTGATGTACAGCCTGAATGCGACAGAAGATCAGTTAAGTTTCCCGACTGTTTACGGATCGGCCAAGCAAGGCTGGATGTCAGACGACTGGAAAGTTCCTACTGATAATATTGAAGCGTTACTGAATGCCATTGTCAAGCATATCCCGGCTCCGGTTGCAAATCCCGGAACACCGCAGGTTCTGATTACTTCACTTGACTATTCTTCATACGTTGGCCGTATCGCCATTGGCCGTATCCATCGTGGTGAAATTCGCGAAGGAATGAATGTTTCTCTGGTAAAACGAGATGGCTCGGTTAAAAGAACAAAGATAAAAGAACTTCATACTTTCACCGGCTTGGGTCGTCAAAAGGTTGAACGAATGATCTCCGGAGACATTTGCGCAATGGTTGGGATCGAAGGATTTGATATCGGCGATACCGTTTGCGACTACGAAAACCCGGAAGCACTTGATCCGATTGCTGTTGACGAACCAACCATGAGCATGACTTTCATGATCAACAATTCTCCTTTCTACGGAAAAGAGGGTAAATACGTGACTTCACGCCACTTGAAAGATCGTCTGGAAAAGGAACTGGAAAAGAACCTCGCATTGCGCATTATGCCAACCGATTCGGCTGACTCGTACATTGTTTACGGACGTGGAGTGCTGCATTTGTCGGTGTTGATAGAAACCATGCGCCGCGAAGGATACGAACTCCAGGTCGGGCAGCCGCAGGTTCTGTTTAAAGAAATTGACGGCGAGAAATGCGAGCCGATTGAAGAAATGCACGTGGATGTGCCTGAAGAATATTCAGGGAAAGTGGTTGAAATGGCCTCGCAGCGGAAAGGCGAAATGCAAATTATGGAGCGGAAAGGCGATCGGATACACCTCGAATTTATTATTCCATCGCGCGGTATTATTGGTATGCGTACCAATATGCTGACTGCCACTGCGGGAGAAGCAGTTATGAACCACCGTTTTATTGAATACCAGCCCTATAAAGGGCCGATCGATATTCGGACTAACGGTTCTTTGGTTGCCCTTGAAACCGGTACTGCATTTGCCTATTCGATCAGTAAACTTTCTGACCGGGGAGCATTTTTTATTGATCCGCAGCAGGAAATATATGAAGGCCAGGTGATTGGCGAAAATAACCGTGCTGATGATTTGACCATTAATGTAACCAAACCCAAAAAGTTGACCAACATGCGGGCCTCTGGTACCGATGAAAAAATGAGGTTAATTACTCCGATTAGATTCAGCCTGGAAGAAGCTTTGGAATATATCAAAGAGGATGAGTTGGTTGAAGTGACCCCTCTTTCAATCCGGATGCGTAAGATTTATCTGAAAGAGCACGAACGTAAAAGACTGGCAAAGAACAGCTGATTTTTTAGTCTTTAAACGAAAATATTTGAACCCCTGGTCAGAACGATTACTGATCAGGGGTTCTTTGGTTTGAGGTTTTGCTATGGCTAGGTCAGATCGGGCCGGAAAAGTTTTATATAACCGATATTGTATTTTGCTGTCCGGGTGGTAGAAATTGAGCTTCAAACATATCTTTTATGAGGTGTTTTTCGTATTTCTATGAAAAACTGCGATTATGAATGTCATATCAACTTGCCTTACTGGTACTGCAACCATTTTGACTTGCAGAAAGATCGCTCAGTCGTTCAGCGAGAACATCTACGAACTCTCTTCAATCAGGCTGAATTGGTCGCCTGAATATGCCGGAAGTCTTCTGGATCGGATTGACCGGATTATGACCCAGCATTTTACCCATGACATCCTAATTGATCACCTCGAAAAGCATAGTCAGCTTTACGATCTGATGATCGCTGCATTAAAGGACATCACTGTTTTTCGTGCTGAGATGAAAGTTGATTTCAATCACGACAGGGGTTTTTTGAAAGAGGTTTTTGATAACCTGGGATATGTTGATTTTTACAGCGATGCAAAAAACGGAGATCATTTCAGTTTGTATAAGATGATGGCCACTTTCAGGAGGAATATGACCCCCGAGTTACAACAGATTATACTTGCCCGGGGAATCAGTAAAAATCTGCTCAGCCGCTTGCTTCTGTACAAAGAAAAGCTTGCGGAGTTAAAGAACTGTTTTGATATTGCGCATGGGAACGATCAGTTGGGAGCAGAACTGAAGCGTGAAATTAATGCGATATATTCGGAAGTGAAGGATATTTGCCGCATTGCCAGTGCGTATTATGAGTTTGATGCTCCGCAGCGTGATAAGTTCAACTTTTATAAGGTTATGATTAACCTTAAAAAGTCAGCTTTCGAAAAAGTCTAAGCTAATCGGAACGCGAACAAGCGTTTCCTGAATGATTCAATCACAGTTGGTTGTGCCTTTGGGTCAGACACAACCAGCTGTGATTTATTATTGGCCGGCAATTTCCTTTGTTTAAGGTAAATTATTGCAGCTCCTCAGTTTCTTCGTCACTTTCTTCAAGTTCGATCTCGTCTTCTTCGTCATCATCTGCCGAATAAACCACATCGAGATCTTCATCTTCAAAAACCTGAGGTTTGGTAACCTGAGCTAATGGTTTCAGATTCGAAGGGATTGGCTTGTCTACGGCATCCTCGAAATAAGGGAAGACGTCTACGATGTTGCAAATGGCAAGCGAGGTAGTTTGGTAGGGCACCAAAATGTACGAAAGCCCTTCTTCCAGTCGTTGCAAGGCCTGTTTGATGTCATCGGCAGCAACCAGAAAATAATTATTGATTTTCTTCTCTTTGCCTGCTTTTTCATCAATGGTTACGATGCCGATTCTGGCCTTAAACCACCACTCGCCGTCTTCGTGCGGATATATTTCGACGATATTGGATTTTTTGATATTGTCAACGATAAATTCACCTCGAACCATCGTTTGCAGTTGCTGAATAATTCTTGTTTCAGCATCGGTAAATGTGACGGCATCAACCAGATATACCTCGCTAACTTTTCGCTCGCGACCGTCATCATCAACTTTTACATATTTTACTTTACACTCGAACCAAGTCTGCATATTCTGTTTTTTTGATCTGCAAAGATATTTTCTCATCCCGTATTTTTGTTATAAAAGTCAATTAGTTATTCACAAATTTCGGGATGCTCTGCTACCGGAGTTGTTTGGGAAATGAAAAAGGTCACCGTTCAAGATGACCTTTTGATCTTTTGTCGTTTTTTTATTAGTTTAATAGTTTGTTGGCCATTGCATTAGCGAGTTCAACGCACTGTTCGTATTTGTCCTTTTTTAAAGTCCCCTTTTCTTCCACCGGATTATAAACCAGATCCCATTTGATATTCTCAGCAAATTTTTGCAGATTTTTAACCCCTCCGCCGTTCCATCCGAACGAACCGAAGATGCCGAGCAAATGATTTTTGATGCCCATGTGTTCAATTTTTGTCACCAAACTTTCTACCGGAGGGAAAAGTTCATTGTTGTAGGCAGCGCTTCCTACAATAAATGCTTTATACTTAAAAATATCGCTGATGATATAGGAAGCATGAGTTTTGGAAGCGTCGTAAACACGTATATTTTTGATGCCTCTGACAGCGAGTTGGCGTGCAATCACATCGGCCATCTTAGCGGTATTTCCGTACATCGATCCGTAAACGATTACGGCTCCCGGTTCGGTGGTGTAGCTGCTCCATTTTTCGTATTTGTCCAGAATGTAGTTCAGGTCAGTCCTCCAAACCGGGCCGTGGGTAGCTGCCAGCATTTTTACATCAAGGGTTTGCAGTTTCTTCAGTGCACGCTGAGTGTGCGGGCAATATTTTCCGACAATGTTGGTGAAATACCGCATCAGGTCCTCTTCGTAAAAGGCAAGATTCAGCTCGTCATCAAAAATACCTCCGTCAAGTGTACCGAAAGATCCAAAAGCATCGCCGGTGAACAGAACCTTTTGAGTAATCTCAAAAGTTACCATTGTTTCGGGCCAGTGAACCATTGGGATCGTGGCAAATGACAAGCGGTGCTTTCCGAGCGGAAGTTCCGAATCGTCATAAACTTCAAGCGTTTGATTGGTAAGCTGGTAGTAGTTGGTTACCATGTCAAAAGTCTTTTTGTTCCCGACCAGCGTGATGTTCGGATATTTGGCAACGACAGCCTTTAGTGCCCCGGAATGATCGGGTTCCATGTGATTTATGATCAGGTAGTCAACTTCTCTTCCGCCGGTTAAGGTTTCAATCTGGTCCAGATATTCATCGATAAATGTACGTTCGACGGTATCAATCAGCGCTATTTTTTCGTCAACAATTAAGTACGAATTGTAAGAAACCCCGTTGGGAATAGGCCAAAAGTTCTCAAACAAGTGAGTTCGGCGATCGTTAAATCCTAGGTAGTAGATGTCTTCAGCTAAATTAACCTGATGCATATTGAAATAGTTTGATAACATGTTTAATCGGAAGCGAAAATAAGCAAATTCGGGCA
>JAEUSS010000616.1 GCA_016788685.1 Prolixibacteraceae bacterium
TGCTGGCAGCGATACCATCAATAACGATTTTGATTTTTATCTGGCTGCTTTTAAGCAAATTAAACATGACATTCCCCTCAAAAACAGAGCCCCCATAACAATGGAGGCGTATTGTAAGCTCTTTACATCCTGTTTTTTCGAGATTGGTTAAAGTGTTTATTAGTGTTGAGCTATTGTTCTTATAACCAATATCGCCGTAAACCTTAATTTCCTGATTATTTGCCATTGGTAATCATCATTTTAGCTGTGTCAAAATCTGGCATCATTTGCTGTAAAAGTTCATGTGTCCAATATCTATTCTGCGTCATATCTTTATCCTGGGAGGCCAATAAATCATTTAACTCATTTACCATATTCAGCCAATGTTCTGTTGGCGAACTAGTTTCATACTCAATAATCATTTTATTACCTTCAAATCGTACCATATCTATAAGTTTTAGTTTTCGCAAAATGTTAACTTAACTCTCTTTGACTTAACTATTTTGAACGGATAAATCAATTTTTCATCTTTTAGCTTCTCGTTTTCAAGGACAACTTCATCTACCCAGTTTAAGAACATAGCCATTGAATAAAAGCCAACACCATGTGTTCTGACATACAACTCATCGCGTAATCTTTCGTGAACCCGTTGTTCTGCTCTTAGTTGGGTGTTTAACTCTACATTAGCCCTGTAGGTATTATTGTAGCGTTTTACAAGCTTGGTGTTGCGTTCTTTGAGGTAGGCAATCTTCTTTTGAAGCTTTTCTACCTGTTCGTCTGTTATTCTATCCTCTTCTTTCATGCTAAAATGCTTTAAACATGCTTTAAAATCGTTTTAAACCGATTATTTGCTTTGTTGCCTACTCTTTATGCAACCGGTTCTATATTCGTAGCAAATTGCAAGTCAGAAATAGTATTGAAAATTTCCCTGAAGCTCGAAAAGCGATGCTGGGGAACATCATTGTTTTCAATTCCGTTTACTTCGAATATTGCAGATACTTCGCGTTTCGATGGCTTCGATAAAATTTGCCAGCTTACAATCCTGCTATAAAATTCAGGTACACCTTGCTTGTCGCGCTTAACGGCGGTTTTAAGGTTCTCTTTGAAGTATTCGCACCCAGCCAGGATAATTCCAAGGTTTTCGTTTGTCGAATCCCTCAGATCGTGCAAGTCGAGAATAAGCGTGTGTGAAAGTTTTCCGGCATCATCAATAATCAGTAGCGGGTTTTCTTTGGCATTTAATTCGTCGATAATACGGTTAACCATGTCAAAAACAGTTCCACCAACATTTACACCCAGTTCTTTTAAAACGGATGCAAAGAATTGTTTCCGGTTCATAATGTTTTTACACTTAACGTAGTAAACATTCGGGGTTGACTGGTAATACTGCTTTAGCGCAGTTGTTTTACCTGCACCGGTATAGCCAATCAAACCAACCATAAGGTGGCGGTTTTGAGCATCAAGGCACAATGCCTGAACGGTGTTGAAGTTCTCAGTCCGAATAAGCTTAAATTCAACGTTTTTCATTTTATATGGGTTTTAAAGTGGCTGGTTGTGTGTAGATTCCCTTACGCTTGCCTTTTTCGGTTTCTTCCCTGGTATTTACCGGCTCACGCTCAGTTATCTTGTTTGGGTTAATATCCTTTGCATCGTAGAACTGTTTGAGTAAAGCCTGGCTTTCGGCATCGTTCAGTTTCAGTTTTTCCTGGGCAATTGGGGTAAGCAATTCAATGCTTAGGCCGGTGTACTCTTCAGCCTTTCTTTGGCGTTCTTCAGCCTTGTTTTCAATACAGGTATAAGCCGAATCACGGTGGGCAACGTGCCTCATTATTCGTTCGCCTTCGCCTTCCTGTTGGTCAACAAATGCTTCATGTATCTGGGCGTGTTGGTTGCATGTACAAATAAATTCGCCCGAAAGGCTGAAAACATGTATATCGCTGG
>JAEUSS010000019.1 GCA_016788685.1 Prolixibacteraceae bacterium
GGAGCCAATACCGTTGATGATCCCGGAGACCGCAGAATTATCGGTAACAGCCAACCCCGCTATTCCTATGGCGTGACTTTGAGCGCACAATGGAACGGTTTTGATTTTTCCGCCCTGTTTCAGGGCATAGGAAAACAAAACTGGTATCCTGATAAAGAAAGCCAAAAATTCTGGCAAGTGTATGCCCGACCTTATGGCTCATTTATTCCTAAAGATTTTCTCAGTCAGATTTGGTCTCCTGAAAATCCCGATGCTTATTTTCCGTTCCTCAGAGCCTATACCGCGCAGAACTCCGAACTCTCGGTAAACAACAATATGTATCTGCAAGATTTGGCTTATTGCAAACTGCGCAATCTGACTTTGGGATATTCGTTGCCAGCCAACCTGTTGAATAAGGTGTCGGTTGATCGAATCCGCATTTATGTGAGTGGCGAGAACCTGTTTACATGGACCAAACTTGATACGGATTACATTGACCCCGAAGAAGTCATGA
This sequence comes from Prolixibacteraceae bacterium, assembly GCA_016788685.1. Lineage (GTDB taxonomy): Bacteria > Bacteroidota > Bacteroidia > Bacteroidales > Prolixibacteraceae > Aquipluma. The sequence goes on from JAEUSS010000019.1 coordinate 494, forward strand.
GTGATAAAACCGGGCGTACTTACCCGATTGGTAAAACATTTTCAGTTGGTGCCGAGATTACATTTTAACGTAAAACAGACGAATTTTTTAAATTTTGTGTGATGAAAAAGAACAAGATAATATACATAATAGGCATGCTAATCTTCGGATTGTCAGCATGTAATGATAGCTATTTGGAAAGATATCCGCTTGCTCAGCTGGCTCCTGAATTTTATTTTAAAACAGCGAATGAATTGCAGACCTATACAAACGCGTTCTATACCGAACTTCCTGCAGCGCTTGATATTTATTATAACGCCCCCAATCAGGGAGATGATGAGGCGCGTACATCGATTTGTGAAGAGATACAAGGAACACGGGTGATTCCGACAAGCGGAGGCGGTTGGGACTGGAATGAGCTTCGCCAGATTAACTTCTATCTGGAGAACTCAAAAAAATGTGAGGACGAAGCTGCAAGGCTTAAATACGATGGTGTAGCGCGTTTCTTTCGCGCCTACTTTTATTTCAACAAAGTTGTTCGCTTTGGTGACGTGCCCTGGTATGATTCTGTGCTGGAAATCGATGATGAAGGTTTGTTGAAAGCCCGGGATACACGCGAATTTGTGTTCGGAAAAATATTGGAAGACATTGACTTTGCCATAGCCAATTGTCAGGAAACCAAAAATGCCCAGCTGATTACCAAGTACACCGCTTTAGCGTTCAAATCCAGAATTTGTTTGTTTGAAGGAACATTCAGGAAATACCATAACATGGAAAACTGGGAGGCTATACTTGATCAATCGATCTCAGCATCCGAGGCATTGATGAATTCGGGCGCATACGGTATTTATTCTTCAACACCTTCTTCGGCCTATCAGGAGCTGTTTATTCAGGAGGAACCGCTTATCCGGGAAATGATTCTGGCTCGTCAGTACAACATTGCTATTCCTTTTGTACATTCGGTGAACTTCTATACCTTATCCGCATCTTATGGTCGTCCCGGTGTTGAAAAGTCATTGGTAAATAGTTATTTAATGGCTGATGGAAGTCGTTTTACAGATAAGCCGGGATATAACAAGATGCAATTTTACGAAGAAACGCAAAACCGCGATCCGCGTTTGTCTCAGACCATCCGGACTCCCGGATACAAACGCATCGGGCAGTCGGTTGTGAGTGTTCCTGATTTTGCTACCTGTTTAACCGGGTATCAGTTTGTCAAATACGTGTTGGCTCCGGCTTACGATACAGGTAACTGTACGAATGATCTGCCGATATTCAGGTATGCTGAGGTGTTGCTGAACTTTGCTGAGGCAAAAGCAGAACGCGGAACGCTGACTCAGACCGACATTGACAAAAGTATCAAATTGCTGCGCGACCGGGTGGCGATGCCGAATTTAAATATGGCGGCTGCAAATGCAAACCCCGATCCCTATATGGAGTCGGAGTATCCAAATGTGAATCAGGGGGGCAACAAAGGCGTGATCCTTGAAATTCGCCGTGAAAGACGAATTGAACTGGTTAAAGAGGGTTTCCGCTATCGGGATATTTTGCGCTGGAAAGAAGGAAAACGTTTTGAGCGACCATTTTACGGAATGTATTTCCCGGGAGTCGGAGATTATGATCTGGATCGGAATGGCTCGATCGATTTGGTTATTTATCAGGGAACTAAACCGAAAACAGTTGCCGGTCGCCAGTATCAGAAATTAGGAGAATTGGTGCTTGAAAACGGGAGCCAAGGAGGTCGGATTGTCACCATGCCTACAATTGAAAAGAAATGGAATGAAGCAAAAGATTACCTCTACCCGGTACCAACCCAGGAACTGCTTTTAAATACGAATCTCACCCAAAATCCGGGATGGGACTATTAGCAGGTCAGTTTATGTCCGGTATTTTAGGATCAGCCCCAATGCTGCCAGTTGCAAGATTGGTGGCTGATCCTGACATATCTTGAATACAATCAAATATGGTTTTTTATTGTAAGTTTTTGATAATTAGTAAAATGTAGCTAATTGAGAAATGAAGAAAAACGTTATAAGTAGAATGTCCGGTTTTTATCTCCGATTTGCTTTAGTTTTATTTCTGGTGTCTTTAACCTCATTGTATTCTTGCGAGAAAGGAGAACCCGATGAGAACGGGACTTCTGACAGACTAAAAGTAGCATCCTACAACATCGAATACGATAATAAAAGCAACTGGGCGGGAAGGAAAGCGCTGGTTGGCGAGTTGTTCAGCCGGTACAATTTTGATCTTGTCGGGGTTCAGGAACCTTTTTCTCGTCAGATTACTGACATAATGGGGCTTTTGCCAGAATATGCTTATTTTGGTTCAAATGTATTGGGTACAACAAACGACGGAGTTCTTTCCAACCTGATCATTTATAAAAGAAGTCGGTTTGAAGTTCTTGATTCCGGGAAATTCTGGTATTCTGAAACACCTGAAATTTCTTCAAAAGGATGGGATGCCGGTCAGTATCGTATCTGCGTATGGGTGAAATTTAAAGATAAGAGAACAGGTAAAGAATTCTATCATTTTAACTCTCACTTTGATAATACTGGTGTTGTTGCTCGCGAAGAAAGTGCCAAATTGTTGCTTTCGCGAATTAAAGCTGTTGCTCAGGATTATCCTGTAATTGCTACGGGAGATTTTAATGCCTCCCAGAGCTCTGAGGCTTACCGCATTCTTAGCTCTTCAGTGTTTTGCGGCGATAGTTACAAATGGAGCCTGCAAAAAGACAATTCGAATTGGGGTACCTATAACAATTATGTGTATTCTGCCTCTCCGGGCAGTTCAACAAGGATTGACCATCTGTTTTTTTCTCCCAATAACTCGACCATATCTTATTGGAAGGTGGCGAATGATGCTTTTTCCGGGAAATATCCGTCGGATCATTTTCCGGTTGTAGCCTATTGGGTTATGAGTAAGTAGATTACGAGAGTAAATCAATCGAGTGGAAATTTAAAATTTAAAAATCAATGAAGACTAAAATTATTGGAGGACTTTTTTTTGCGCTCCTTCTTTCTTTAAACTTAAGTGCACAAACTAATTTTAAGGTGTTGTCATATAATGTGTTGAAAGGTCTTCAGGGAGACTCTGCGACTCAGAATGAATATGTGAAATGGGTTAGAAATATTGATCCGGATATCATTGCGTATCAGGAGATGAACAATTTCACACCGGAAAGTATCGAACAATTTGCAGCCAGGTACGGACACTCCTATGCTGTTATTTCAAAAACTGATGGCTTCCCCGTGGCTCTTTCTTCGAAATATCCCATTGTGAATGTTCAGAAAGTTGTTGATAATATGTGGCATGCCTATCTGTACGCTAATATCAACAACGTTCATGTGTTTGTAATTCATTTTTCTCCTTTCAGCTATCAAAAAAGGCAGGCTGAGGTAAAAGAAGTGCTGGCTCGTGCGGCTTTGGTGCCGAAAAATGAAAAGGTGATGATCATGGGAGATTTTAATTCCCTCTCTGACGATGATGCGGCGATGTATAACGAAGAGTTTATCTTATCGCAAAAAGAAAAGGAAGAAAAGCAGAGCCACATCCGGAATCTGAACAACGGAAAGATTGATTACACGGTTGTCGGGGCAGTGAAAGAAGCCGGATACAAAGACGCACTTCGCTTATTCCATACCGATTTCCAGAAAAGCTGTCCCACCAGGAAATATGGGTCAAAATTTCCGAAACGCATTGATTACATGTGGATCAATCCTAAATTGGTAAAATCGGTTAAAGCAGCGAACATCATATATGATGATGTAACTGATCGTATATCTGATCATTATCCGGTGTTGGTGACATTTGATTTGCAGTAAAGCTAAAAAATCAGGACAAGTTTTGTCAACTACAAGAGGTTTAAGTTTTATCTCTTTTTCAACTTTTTATACGGATACGGGCCTGAATTTTTGCTGTTTAGCTGGCCTGTCAGGTGAGTGAGCATTGACTGGCCTGAATTTTTTCATCATTAAAATAATTCTCTTTGCTGATTTGCTGTTTCTCCCGGAAGAAACGGCAAATTTCATTTTTACTAAAACCTGGCGATCACTAAAAAAACAGATTGATTTTTCAAATCTGTTATGTAGATTTAACGGCGAATATTAAAACTAACTAACTACTGAAACTTATGTCTGGTAAACTTATCTTGTCCCTTGATCAGGGGACAACGAGTTCAAGGTCTATCCTCTTCAATAAAATGGGGCAGATCATTTCTTCAACTCAGAAAGAATTTGAACAGATTTATCCTAAACCCGGCTGGGTCGAGCACAACCCGTTTGACATCTGGAATACTCAGCTGGAAACAGCACGAAGTGTTATTCAACAAAATAGCGAAACCGAAATTGTTGGAATCGGAATTACTAATCAGCGCGAAACAACGTTGGTTTGGGATAAAATAACCGGATTGCCTGTTTACAATGCTATCGTTTGGCAAGACCGGAGAACCTCGAAATATTGCGATGAGCTAAAAGCTGAAGGATGGGAAGAGAAAATTCAGTATAAAACGGGGCTGGTGATCGATTCATATTTTTCGGCAACTAAAATCCGCTGGATACTTAATAATGTTGAGGGAGCTATGGAGAAAGCCAAAGCCGGGAGGCTGGCCTTTGGAACAGTTGATTCCTGGTTGATCTGGAAGCTGACCGATGGCAAACAGCACGTAACCGATGTGAGTAATGCCAGCCGGACCATGATTTATAACATCCGCACGCTTTCGTGGGATGAAGAGCTACTCGATTTGTTTGGAATTCCGAAGGAAATGTTGCCGGAAGTTAAATCTTCATCAGAAATATACGGATATACTTCGCCTGAATTATTCGGGACTGAAATACCTATTGCCGGAGTAGCCGGCGACCAGCAGGCAGCCACTTTTGGACAGATGTGTGTAGAGGTCGGCAGCGTGAAGAATACTTATGGAACCGGTTGTTTTATGCTTTGCAATACCGGAAGCGAAGTGGTAAAGTCGAACAATAATATGCTGACTACGATTGCCTGGCAAATCAACGGAAAAACAACTTATGCCCTCGAGGGAAGTATTTTTATCGGAGGTGCCATCGTGCAATGGTTGCGCGATGAACTAGGCATCATCCGTAATTCGGGCGAGGTTGAAGAGTTGGCAAATCGTGTGCCCGACAACGGCGGGGTTTATCTTGTTCCGGCGCTTACTGGTCTGGGAGCACCTCATTGGGATCAGTATGCCCGGGGGACCATCATCGGTTTGACCCGGGGATCAAATTCAGGGCACATCGCCCGAGCGGCCCTTGAGAGCATTGCATTTCAAACCTGTGACGTACTGAAATCAATGGAAGCCGATCTGGGCTCAGCAATTAAAGAATTGAGGGTTGACGGCGGCGCAGTGGCTAATAATTTACTGATGCAGTTCCAGTCTGACATCCTTGGGACTCCGGTATATCGCCCGACAGTTATGGAAACGACAGCTTTGGGAGCAGCCTATCTGGCGGGACTAGCGGTCGGCTTCTGGAATGATGTGGATGAAATTAAAAAGCAATGGTCGATCGACCGTTGTTTCACCCGGACTATGGAGCCGGAGAATGTGCAAAAACTTATGAAAAAATGGACCAAAGCCCTGTCGAGAGCTAAGAGCTGGGCCGAGGAAGAATAAACTAACCAATAACCAACAACATGAACGAGCTTTGTGCAGAATTTATTGGCACCATGATTATGATTCTACTGGGAAACGGAGTGGTGGCCAATGTGGTATTGAACGGTACCAAAGGAAACAACGGAGGTTGGATTGTAATAACCCTGGGCTGGGGTTTGGCTGTATTTACCGGGGTTACTATTGCCGGGCCCTATTCAGGCGCTCATCTTAATCCTGCAGTTACAATCGGGCTGGCGATTGCCGGAAAGTTTGCCTGGGCTAAAACCGGAATGTTTATTGTATCGCAGATGCTTGGAGCGGCTACGGGCGCTTTTCTGGTGTGGCTTTTTTACCGGCATCATTACAACAAAACAGAAGATCAAGGCGCAATTCTGGCAACTTTTTCCACCAGCCCGGCAATCCGGAAATTACCCAATAATTTCTTTTGTGAAATGCTGGGAACCTTCGTGCTTGTTTTTGTCGTTCTTTACATCGAAGGCGCGACAATTGCCTGCAACGCTTTGCCTGATGTGAAGATCGGCATGGGAAGTCTCGGAGCTTTGCCCGTAGCGCTTTTGGTCACAGCTATCGGCTTGTCGCTGGGAGGAACGACCGGATATGCCATTAATCCTGCCCGCGATTTAGCACCCCGGTTGATGCATGCAATTCTTCCAATCAAACATAAAGGAACAAGTGACTGGCCTTATTCGTTTGTACCGATTTTAGCCCCGGTTTTTGGAGCAACTATTGCGGCAATGCTGCATCTGTTTTTTAAATAGAATCGATTATAAACAACAAACTACAGCAATTCCTTGAACTGATGTCGTTTGTTGGGTTCTTCCCGGAGGCAGGAATACAGCGCATTCTTGTGGCAAAGAAGTGTTGTTCCTCGTCATTCGATATACTTTTTTAATAGTTTTGTGAACCTTTAACCGATAAAATTTAATTAATCATGATGAAACGTTTTTTTGTTTTCCTGTTAGGAGTTCTGATGACAGGTATTGTTGTCAATGCACAGCAGCAAGAACGGCCAGGTCAGCAACCAGCCCCGGAAACGGGAGAGAAGTTCCGGATCGGAATGGCCGGTTATACATTTGCCAGATTTGATTTGGATAAAACTCTGGCTACAATGCAACGGGCAGATGTTCATTATCTGTGTATCAAAGATTTCCATTTGCCTTTCAAAAGTACAGATGCCGAAATTGCTGCCTTCCACGCCAAACTCAAAGAAAAAGGAGTTACAGGCTATGCCGTGGGGCCGATTTATATGAAAACAGAGGCCGAGATTGATAATGCCTTTGAATATGCAAAAAGGGTCGGTGTG
>JAEUSS010000040.1 GCA_016788685.1 Prolixibacteraceae bacterium
AAGATGCGTTGCTTAACCTTTCCGGAAAAATAGATGAACTGAAATACATTGAGGTGGGCGTTAATTACGAATTGGTCTCCAAATCACACGATATTTGTCTGATTACTCATTTCGAAACCGTGGAGGCGCTTGATGCGTACCGTATTCATCCGGAGCATCTCAAAGTTGCTGAACTGATTGGGCAGCACGTGGTTGAAAGAGCTGCTGTCGATTTTGAGTTTTAACCGGATTCCGGATTCTGAGTTTTCAATTTTTAAATTTAATTATTCCTTAACGCATGGAAGGTTTATATCCACTGAAGTTTACCCCGATTTTCAAAGACAAAATATGGGGCGGAAATAAGATTAAAACATTGCTGAACAAAGACTTTGGTGATTTGCCCAATTGTGGTGAAAGCTGGGAGCTTTCGGGAGTCAGCGGTAATGTTTCCGTTGTTTCAAATGGTTTTCTGGCAGGCAACAGCCTCGACGAACTCATTGAAGTTTACATGGGCGATCTGGTGGGCGATCAGGTTTTTGAGGCTTACGGTGACGAGTTTCCGCTGCTCATCAAATTTATCGATGCCAACGATGATCTTTCGATTCAGGTTCATCCGGATGATGAAATGTCGGAGCAACGCCACAACGCTTTCGGAAAAACGGAGATGTGGTATGTGATGCAGGCCGATAAAGGTTCAAAACTTCAGTCCGGTTTTAATCAGCAGGTTGATCAGGCGAAATATCTGGAAAAACTTGAAAAGGTTGAATTGACAGATATACTGAATTTTGAGGAGGTGACGGCAGGTGATGTGTTTTTCATTCCGGCAGGCCGTGTTCATGCCATTGGCAAAGGAATTCTGCTGGCAGAGATTCAGCAAACCTCCGATATTACTTACCGGATTTACGATTACGATCGCCGCGATGACAAAGGTAACCCGAGGGAGCTCCATACCGATCTGGCCCTGGATGCGATTGATTATACGCTTCATCCTGAATATAAAACCAAATACGAACCGAAGTCAAACGAATCGGTTGAACTGGTGAGTTGCAAGTATTTTACAACCAACGTTCTGGATTTGAACCAGACTGTTGAAAAGGATTACAATAAACTTGATTCGTTTGTGATTTACATTTGCCTGGACGGCGAGTTGAGAATCGAAACGGAATCGGGTTCTGAATCAGTTCAGAAAGGTGAAACAATTCTGATCCCGGCCTCCATTGAGCATGTCCGGTTAAAACCAGTTTCAGCATCAGCAAAATTGCTCGAAGTATACATTGGTTAAGGAACACCAGTGGAAGTGAAAAACTACCTATAAATCCGAATATTTCCGATGATTAAACAGGCCAGATTTTTAATCAGTAACACCGATGTGAAAAAGTGCCCGCCGGCAGACCGCCCCGAATATGCGTTTATCGGGCGTTCAAACGTGGGCAAATCCTCGCTAATTAACATGCTTGTTGATCAGAAAAGTCTGGCAAAAGTATCCGTTAAGCCCGGAAAAACCCAGCTAATCAATCATTTCATCATCGATGAGAGTTGGTATCTGGTTGATTTGCCTGGATACGGCTACGCAAAAGTATCTATTGCGGCGAAGGAAAAATTCCAGAAACTGATCAGCAACTACATCCTGCACCGCGAGAACCTGTATTGCCTGTTTGTTTTGATTGATGTTCGCCATAAACCCCAGCAAATCGACCTGGAGTTCTTGAGCTGGCTTGGCGAAAATCATATCCCGTTTGCTATTATTTTCACCAAAGCAGATAAACTTGGAAAAGTTACCACCGCTAAAAATGTAGCGGCTTATTCGCAGGAGATGAAAAAGTTATGGGAGGAGTTGCCCCCGATGCTGGTTAGTTCATCACTTGACGGAACAGGCCGGGAGGAAATTATTTCTTTTATTCATAATGTTAACAATTCCTGACAGTTAGAGGGAGTTGTTGTTGGGTAGTATTAAAATTAAAGTCGTTTTTATTCGTGTGGTGATTTAACTTTAGAGATCGGATTAACGGGATGCGCGTAAGATTTTTTTTTACCTTTGCCGCGACTCCAAAAACAAAATCTTAAAAAGGAATAAATGTCAAAAAAAGCTCCGCTCAAGATTTTTTCGTGTACAAAAAGTGTGGATTTAACCGAACGGATTTGTGATGGTTTGGGTGTTGAAATGGGAAAGTCCTCTTGTCCGATATTTTCGGATGGCGAGTTTGAACCCTGCTACGAAGAGACCATCAGGGGATCCCATGTGTTCATCATTCAGTCAACCCCTCCGCCAGCAGATAATCTGATGGAATTGTTGCTGATGATCGATGCAGCCAAACGGGCTTCAGCCTACAAAACCATTGCTGTAATTCCCTATTTTGGTTATGCCCGCCAGGATCGAAAAGATAAACCAAGGGTATCCATTGGCGCCAAACTGATTGCCGATTTGCTTTCAACTGCTGGTGCCGACCGCATTATTACCATGGATCTTCATGCCGACCAGATTCAGGGTTTTTTCAACGTTCCGGTCGACCATTTGTATGCTTCATCCATGTTTATCCCGTTCATCAGTAAGATGGGACTTAAAAACCTGGTGATCGCTTCGCCTGATGTTGGCGGAACCAAACGAGCCAATACATATGCCAAAATGCTCGGAACCGACATGGTCATCTGCCACAAGTCGCGTGCAAAGGCCAATGTTGTAGATAGCATGACTTTGATTGGCGATGTAAAAGGTAAAGATGTCATCCTGGTTGATGATCTGATTGATACTGCCGGCACCATTGCCAAAGCTGCGGATATCATGATGGACAAGGGTGCCAACAGTGTTCGTGCTTTTGCTGCTCACGGTGTATTATCAGGTCCGGCTTACGAGCGAATCGAAAATTCGTCGTTGGTTGAAGTGTATTTTACTGATTCTATCCCCGGAAAACAAGAGTCACCCAAAATTAAATACATTCCGATAGCCAATGCCCTGGGCGAAGCTATTGAACGGGTTTATAAAAATCAGTCAATTAGTTCGATGTATTACGGTTAATTGTATATATTTGCACCGCTTTTTCCTGAAGCACATGTTATGCATGCTGTTTGCCCTTTCACCGAAAAGGGAGGACTGAGTACCATAATTTAAACATTAAAAGAAAAGTAAAATGAAATCAATTTCGATTAAAGCTACCAAAAGAGAAGTAGTAGGTAAAAAAGAATCTAAAAGACTTCGTGCCGAAGGTTTAGTTCCGGGGGTGCTTTATGGAGGCGAAGAACCCATCCATTTTTATGCACCTGAAAAAGAATTCAAATCACTGATTTATACACCAAACGTGTACTTGGTTGATCTGGATATCGATGGCACTGTTTACCAGTCAATTATTCAGGACACTCAATTCCACCCGGTTGAAGAACAGCTGTTGCACGTTGACTTCCTCCGCACTTCGAACGATAAAATGGTGAAAATTGAAATCCCGGTAAAAGTAGAAGGTTTTGCAAAAGGTATCCGTAAAGGGGGTAAACTGAAATTGAACCTCCGCACCCTGAAAGTGAAAGCATTGGTGAAAGACCTGCCTGATAACATCGCTATCAACGTGGATGATCTGGATTTGGGACAGAGCTATAAAGTAGGTTCACTTCAGAGAGAAAACCTTGAATTCCTGAATGCTAAAGCTATTCCGGTTGTAACCATCATGATTACAAGAGCTGCAAGAGCTGCAAAAGCAGGCGGTAAAGGTTAATAAACTAAAATAATTTGTCTTGAAATATCTTATTGCAGGACTTGGAAACCCGGGGAAAGAATACGAAAATACCCGGCATAATATAGGATTTAAAATATTGGACGCTCTCGCAGAGGCGTCCAATATTGTTTTTAGCGATGATCGTCATGGCTGGGTTGCCGAATACAAATTCAAAGGCCGGACATTTATTTTGCTGAAACCTTCCACTTACATGAATCTGAGTGGAAAGGCTGTGAATTACTGGATGCAGAAGGAAAGTATCTCGATCGAAAACCTGTTGGTGGTCGTCGATGATCTGGCTCTGCCGCTGGGTTCTTTACGCCTGCGTGCCAAGGGCAGTGATGCCGGACACAACGGGCTGAAAAGCATTGCTCAGGTCATCGGAAGCCAGGACTACGCCCGCCTTCGGTTTGGTATCGGCGATAATTTCAGGCAAGGGCAGCAGGTCGATTATGTGTTGGGCGAATGGGACAAGCAGGAAAGACTTGAACTTCCGGCACTGATTGATACTTCAATCGAGATTATTAAAAGTTTTGGCACAATTGGCGTTAGCCAAACCATGACTTTTTTCAACAAACGAAAATAAGCAGGATCATGGCAGAAGGGATTCGCATTGACAAATGGCTCTGGGCTGTGCGTCTGTTCAAAACACGCAGTCTGGCTTCTGAAGAATGTAAAAAAGGAAAGGTTACCATTAACGGTATCAGCGTTAAGCCTTCGCGCGAAATCAAAGAAGGGGAAACTATTCAGCTCCGCCGCCCTCCGATTACCCGCAGTTATAAAGTGATTGCCCTCACCGAAAACCGTTTGTCGGCCAAATTGGTTCCTGAATACATGGTTGAAACAACTCCTGCCTCGGAACTCGAAATTGTTGAAATGCAGAAGCATATGAGTATTTTTAACCGTGAACGGGGAACCGGACGGCCTACCAAAAAAGAACGCCGCGACCTGGATGACTTCTTTGATGTTTAGTGACCTGATACCGGCTGATGTAAATTGAATTCTTGATTCTTATCTGTTTGATTTTTACTTTAAATTTTTGGATTGATGCTGATTGCTCAGGAAAAACGAAAAACGAATATTGCGGAATATATTCTTTACATGTGGCAGGTGGAAGATTTGCTTCGTGCCTGTTCTTTTAACCCCGAAATCATCGGACAGCAACTGGTCGGACGTTTTAAGGCTGACCAGAACCAGAGTAAAGAGATTGCAGCCTGGTATAATAATCTGGCTGTCATGATGGAAAAAGAGCATGTTCGTGAGAAAGGGCACTTGCAGGTGATAACCAATCTGGTGAATGATTTAAACGAGTTTCATCTGAAAATGATTGCTGTTCAGACTGATCGGGAATATGTCAGGCTTTATGAGCAAAATAGCGGGGCAATCAGTGATTTTATTGCCAGGGGCGGAATTTCAGGAGCTAACGAAGTGGAAGCATGCCTGAATGCATTATATGGTGTTTTGATGCTCAAACTTAAGAATGCTGAGATTTCGGAACTGACCCGGAAAACAGTCGAAGGCTTCGGGCAACTGATCGGGCACCTGTCTGCCAGGTACATTCAGTTT
>JAEUSS010000046.1 GCA_016788685.1 Prolixibacteraceae bacterium
AGCTATTGGTGCCCGTTCGGCCGGGAACCAGGGGTAATACTTTATTTCAACCTGCCCTTTCATGTATTTGGAATCGTAGTTCTGTACTGCTATTTTGTGCTTCTGTACTGCAGTGCCGCCTGTAGATGCCGTGTGCACCAATACCTTTTTTATCATCTGCTTACCGGTGAGCAGTAAATTGGCCCGGCCCATGAACCAACCGATATTTAAATCCGACGGTGCGTGCCCCATACGGTGTGTACTCTTGTTTTTCCAGACTTTTACCGCCACCAGGTTGTCGCAGCCAGGTTTCAGGAACCGGGTAACATCAATTTCCACCGGGTGCCGGGTTGTTACAACCGAAACCACCTGGTTGTTTATCCACACTTCGCCCCCGGGATCAATTGATTCGACTTGCAGAACGGCCTTCTGAAACCCACCCAGGTTAACGGTTTTCCTAAGGTAATAATCTTCCCCTTCTTCTCGAATCCCTCCATGCACTGAAGGCAAATTAACCGTTTCCCACGAAATGTCGTTGAACCCGCTTTTTTGCCACCCCTCCGGCGAAGGTTTATTTTCAAAATCCTCATCGAAAATTATGTTGGAATAATAAGGTGTCCGGTCGTTTTTCTGCGGAATGTGGTTAAGAACAAACAGGTCGTCGAGGAAAATTACTCCCTTGCTCTTGATTGAAAAGCTGGTGACAGCATTCAGGGTGGTATCAGCCATCGGGATATAATCGAGCAGTAAATGGTTGCCGATCGTCAGGCTGAAACGCTTACTTGTAAAATCACCTTCAACCGAAATAGTAAACCAATCACCCGTTTTAATGTCTTTACTTATTATCGTTCCGCCTGATTTTGTGTTTACTTTTCCTGATGCAAAATCAATGTTGATGGCTTGTTTGGAATTGTCGCCCAGTGACAAGGAAAAAAGAGAACCGGGTTCGAGCCTGATTTTTGCATCGAATTTAAAACGCCAGGACAGGGAATCGGTTTCCCTTTTTACTATCCCATCTTTTAACTTCAAAATCCCGCTATCGACAGAGGCTCCGTCGAATTTTCTCCAGGCGTTTAACGCATTTTGTTTTTCAATATACTGGCCTTCTTTATAGCCATAAGCATTCCATCCGTTTAGCGGGATGGTACGGCGAACGCTGGTCAGTGGCTGTGGTTTGAGGGCCGCCAATAACGAATCGGTCTCCTCGCTGCCAACTACTTTCCGATTCAATTGCGGATCTTTAAAGAACCGAGAAGAACACATCGCATAATCCTCCAAAAAGAGGATCCGCTGGGCGGTATCCATCCATTCGGTTTCTCCTTTAAAATCGGTTTCCCCGTTGGCCTTGGAATCGCTCGTAAAATGCCGTAGCTCAAACGTTTTATATGTGGTTTGTGAATACAGGCTCAAAACAAAAAAACAGGGCAGGATAAAGGCAAGTCGTTTCATTGATAATTGTTTTTTTTAACTACGATTATTTTGGGTTATAGCGCCATACTTTTGAATGCATGGTGTAAAGGCTCGGTTTTTTGCCGTCGAAAACCAGTATCGGGCTGGAATGGTCGCCTTCAATAATCGGGTTCCCCGGATATTTGGTCCAATGGACAAGATCGGTTGACATGGCTACATTAGAGGTCCAGATAACAGGTGATGACGGGTGTTGCCAGTCCATCCGGTCGGTGGCATGGTAATACATGAAATATTTCTCCTGGTATTTCACCACCTGGTCGGCAGCAACTGCGGCAATGTCGTATTTATCGGGCCCCGGCTTAAGAACCGGCTCATCCTGTACGTTTTGCCAATTTAGTTTATCGCTTGATTCGGCCAACCAGACTCCCAGGTCGTTCCGCTCGTAGAAAAGGTGCCATTTCCCGTCTTCAACCCAAACAACGGGTGTTCCGTACGGGCCTGGGATCGTATCACCTGCGGCCGACCGAATGGTTAAGTCGCCCTCTTCTTTCCAGTTAATGCCATCGGGAGAAATTAGCAAATGTGCTATATCATTGCCGCCTTCGGCAAACATGTAATACTTTCCTTCATTTTTAACAACAATCATATCTTCGGTCCATTTTTCGCTGAAAATCGGATTTCCCGGATACCTTTTCCACTGGATGCCGTCGGCTGATGTGGCATAGCCGAGAAATTTCTGCCTGGTCATTTCCGGGTTATAACCCGTGTACCACATTTTGTACAGGCCATCCTCATACAGGATATATCCCCGTTCGCGGATTTTTTGGTCCCAGGTTTCTGTTCCGCCTTCAAAAACCGGATTGCCCTCAATGGGGCAAAATGTCACTATTTCGGCAGGAAAATATTTGCTTGTTTTATTTCCGGAAGATGATTGTTTCCTGTGACAGGCTGTAACAGCCATTAGTATGCACAAAAAGAACAGCTTTGTTGTTTTATTCATCCTGGTTTTGAGTTAATATTTAAGTGAATATTCCTGAATCTTACTTTGTTATATTTCTTCCTGACGATGTCAGGTAAACTGATATTTGCGTTCATACAAATCTCATGTCGTTACTCGACTGGCATTACCTGCAAATGGTCTAAGGCAACAACACTTAATTCATCATAACCGGCACTGAAGGTTATGTGGTTTATGCGGTTATCCAGGTTTACCTCAACGAATAATGTTTCCCATTTATCCCATCCTCCAGTCGAAGGAAATGTAACAGATTGAATATCTATGCCGTTAACGCGGATCGCCGCTGGTATCGGTTTGGAGTTTCCCAAAGAATAACGAATACCAACACGATAACGTCCTGCCCTCGCTACCGGGAAGATCCACGTAAAACGTGAACCATTGGATATTGCATGCCCAAGCGCATAACCACTGCCCGTATATCCGTTGTAGTCTCGCTCAATCGTAAAAAACTTAGTAGTCCGGTGACACGATTCTGCCTCAATCGTAGTTCCTTCACTTGAAATTTCAGGAAAGCTTATTTCCGGGTTAAATCTTTCTTGTGCTGATAATTTCAACAATACAACCCCGTGCCCCGGAACCTCTGTTGTAAAAGACTTCCTAAATCGCCCCATATCCTTTTGCTTCCACAAATCGCGGACAGAAACCGGCTTTAAAAGTCCCAAATCACTGAATTTAAACTCAACACGAGCTGTTTTTGCGCTTTGATTTAAAAGTGCAACTGCACCGGTAGTTGGCTGATGAAGCCGTTTAACCCATATTTGTATACTATCGGTTTCAACTATAATACGTCCCTGGTAACCAAGCGAATCCTGCCCCAGAGCAATTACTTCGCGATTCGTCAAAATATCACGGACCTCCTTCTTCATGTTGCGCAAATCGTTACCTGCTATCATTGGGGCGCTAAACATGGCCCACATGGAAAAATGCGCTCTATTCTCCTCTTCGCTGAGCTGGCCATTCCCTACCTGAAGCATATCCGGATCATTCCATAATCCGGGTGCCTGGAAAGATTCCAGACCAGATTGACTCTCGATATTATCATAAATTGAAGAAAACCTGTGTGCATTGTTAGGAGGATAATTCCACACAGCCATAATATCTCCGGAAGTACGCCACATATTGGCGTAATTCCGGATCATAGCGTAATTCTGGCCTAAATTCACGCTTAATAAAATGGGTCGCCCAATTTTATCCAGCAGACCACGCCAACGCCTAAGAATAACTTCTTTGTCTTCGTTACACCCGCAATTGTCAAGCTTGATAAAATCAACTCCCCACTCAGCAAATGTTTTAAGGTCAGTCTCCTCATATCCCTGGCTGCCGGTAAAACCCGCACAGGTTTTTACCCCGGGTGAAGTATATATCCCAAATTTCAACCCTTTGCTGTGGACATAGTCGGCCACTGCCTTAATGCCGTTGGGAAACTTAACCGGATCGGCAAGTAAAACGCCCTTTTCATCACGCCCGTGAA
>JAEUSS010000126.1 GCA_016788685.1 Prolixibacteraceae bacterium
TTGTAAGAAGATTTTTTATCAAGACTACAGTTTAATAAGATGAAAAGACGAATCTTGTTCGGTTTGCAAAAATATAAATAAGGGCTATACCTAAGCGTCAAGAAATGTAAAATAATTTTAATATTTATATTTTTGTCGTGAAATACAATCTGACCATGATGAAGTATTATTGTTTCAGAACACTTTTTTTTGTCGTTTTATGCATTTTTATCTCTGAAAAATGTTTTTCGGGCGTTTCGGTTAAGCAAAGCAACAAGCCATTGGTTGTTGTGATTGACCCGGGGCATGGCGGGAAAGACCCGGGAGCGGTAAATAAAAGTATTCGCGAAAAAGATATTGTTCTCGGAGTCGGGCTTAAGCTCGGTGCTTACATCAAAGAGAATTATCCGGATGTCAAGGTTATATATACCCGCAGTACCGATGTTTTTGTTCCTTTGATTGAACGGTCGAGGATCGCTAACAAAAACAAGGCAGACCTGTTTATTTCCATTCACGCCAATTATTGCGGGACACCGGCAACACGCGGGACCGAGACTTTCGTCCTCGGGCTTCACCGGTCGAACGAAAACCTTGATGTGGCTAAGAAAGAAAACTCTGTAATTCTGCTGGAAGAAAACTATTCGAACACCTACGAAGGATTTGATCCGAATTCATCCGAATCATACATCATGTTCGAACTTGTTCAGGACATTTATATGGATCAGAGTTTGTCTTTTGCGAACGATATTCAGCATCAGTTTAAAAGCCGAATCGCAACATCTAACCGCGGAGTTAAACAAGCCGGTTTTTTGGTTCTGCGCCAGTCATCAATGCCAAGCG
This sequence comes from Prolixibacteraceae bacterium, assembly GCA_016788685.1. Lineage (GTDB taxonomy): Bacteria > Bacteroidota > Bacteroidia > Bacteroidales > Prolixibacteraceae > Aquipluma. The sequence continues at coordinate 820 of JAEUSS010000126.1, forward strand.
TTTTGGTCGAGGCCGGTTTTTTGAGTAACCAGAATGAAGCAAACTACCTCAAAAGTGAAGAGGGGCAGCAAAATATCGCCTTGTCGATTTTCGATGCGTTCCGGAGATTTAAGGCAAAAAAGTCGGGGACAAATCCCCCTCTTGTGGCCGAGGCTAAAACTTCGGTTTCCGGGAAAAGAATTGATGGTGCCAGTAAACCGGAAGAGTCACCCGAAAAAGACAGTGTCGCGCTGAAAGCTTTACCCGACGCGAAAGAAGACTCAAGCCAAAGTGCCGGCAAAACTTCGGTAAAACAAATCGACAGTTTGGCAGAAAACGTTCAGAAAATAATGTCAGGCGATGAAAAGGAGGCTGCGCCAGCGGTTAATGTTGCAGACCGTAAATCTGATACCCCTGAAGAAAAGACTCCGGCTAACCGTTCGGAGGCCGGAAATAACACCTATTACAGTATTCAGATTGGGGCAAGTACAACATCAGTTGAGCCCGTTGCTGCAAATTTCAAAGGATTAAAAAATGTAAGACGGGAAAAAACGGACAAGTACTATCGCTATTATGTCGGGAATGAAACTTCAGTGGAAAAAATAGCTTCCGCACTGCAGCAGGTTAAGTTAAAATTTCCCCAGGCTTTTATCGTGTCGTTTGTTGACGGCAACCGTACTATTTTAAATGCTGCTTCCAAATAATTTTAAGAGCAACTGAACCAAATAAAAATGGTTTGGTTTACTGATAATTGCATAGCTTTGTATGAGTAAATCAGAAGAGAAAATATAACAGATGATAAAAATTTCGAAATATACCAAGTTAGGACTAGTGTTGTTAGCCAGTTTAACCATTTTGATTTGGGGAATAAATTACTTGAAAGGTATTGATTTACTTAAGCGTAGTACCAATTATTACGTTGTATACGATAAAATTGAAGGGCTGCTCGAGTCGAGTACGGTTAGCATTAACGGCTACCAGGTTGGACAGGTATCTGAAATCAAATTTTTGGGAGACTATTCGGGCCGGTTGCTGGTGACTTTATCACTCCAGGGCGATTTCAAAATTGCCAAGGGCTCCACGGCTAAAATTGTATCGAGCGATATCATGGGAACCAAATCGGTAAAACTCGATGTGGTACATTCCGGAGAATATTATGAACCCGATGACACAATACCCGGAACAACTGAAAGCGATCTGAAAGAGCAGGTCAGCATGCAGGTTCTACCGCTGAAGAAAAAAGCCGAAGAGTTAATTGCTTCATTCGATTCTGCATTAACGGTAATTACCT
>JAEUSS010000139.1 GCA_016788685.1 Prolixibacteraceae bacterium
GAAATAACTGACGAACCTTATGCTGCCGTCCGCAATCAGGAAGGACAGCTTTATCAGTACGTTAAAATCGAAGGAAAACAATTGTCGATGACGACCGTTAACGCCAAAAATGAGGTGATTGATTCATTTGAAATAAAAAAATAGTATGTGCTGTACCTGAAGGGGAAACGGACAGAAATGCCCGCAATGATGCGGTCAAAAAAAAACTTTAAACCTAACAAGACTTAAGAAGATGAAAATATACCTTAAACCAGCTCAGCTGACGTGGTTACTGTGCATTTTTTCGTGTACGTTGTTTGCTCAGTCTGCCGGTAAAAATGCGGTTCATCGCTGGAAACCGCAATCAGACAATGTTTATTTACAGGAAGTTGGCGAAAAGGTGTTCACGGATCAGCCGGTTCAGTCAATCGCAGTTCAAAACGGAAGGTGTTATGCCCTGATCGGTCAAAAAATCTGTGTGTTGAACGACGGGGTACTTTCCGTAGAAAAAAGCTCTCCGGAAGATGTTTTCAGGTTGATCCCGGAGGCTGGCGAGCTTTGGGCGCTGTCTGAAAATGGCATTTACAGGTTGGAGGGTGCAAACTGGAAAAAGAGTGATGACCGCGGTTTTATCGACCTTTGCATTCATCACGGGCAGGTTCATGCAGCGACCAAAGACGAAATTTTCAGGTTCGAGCACGGTAAGTTCGTATCAATAAAGCCTGAAGGCGGTTATTATTCCAGTGATGTGACGATGCTGATGGAAGACGGTTCGCAAATTCACGACACTCCGGTAGAATTGGGGCCGATCAAGCGAATTGAATCGTACAGCGGAACGCTTTATGTGCTTCGTCCTGATGAGCTGATTCAGTTTGACGGTCTGGTTGTGAACGGAGATTTTATCGACTGGGGAACAAGCCCGTCGAAGGATACCCGCGACATGCTCAGTTTGGGTAATCGCTTGCTGATTTCAACCGGTAAGGGGTTGGCCGTCTTGCGCGGTGCAACCTTGACTGTGGTGAAAGGTGCCGATGGTTTACCCGTTGAAAATACAAACTGTCTGGAAAGAGGATTTGATGGAGATGTGTGGATCGGGACGTCAAGAGGAGCGGTCAGGATGCTTGATGACGGCTGGCACTACTTTGGCGCGGGGCATTGGTTACCGGGCGATCAGGTGAACGGCATTGCCGTTGGCGATCGGGTGGTATACATCGCTACCGACCGTGGAATTGGTATTGTCAGGTACGAACCGTATACACTTCAGAAGAAAGCAGCGTACTACGAAAGGCACCTCGACGAGTGGGGGCATAAGCGGCTGGGCTTTGTTCATACGCTCTACCGGAAAAACGGCGAGTGGGTTCGTGAGGTCAGTGACAACGACGGCGGGCACACAGCGGTTTATCTGGCTGCCATGTGCTACAAATATGCCGCAACCAACGACCCGAAGGCTAAAGCGGAAGCTGTTGAGGCATTTAAGGCGATGATCTGGTTGCAGAAAATTACTCAGACTGAAGGGTTTATTGCCCGGTCGATCTGGTCGACAACTGCCGATAAAGATGAACGCGGCAAACAAGGGTCCGGAGGGCTGCCTGCCAGGTGGTATCCGACGTCGGACGGGAAGTGGTTCTGGAAAGGTGATACTTCCAGCGATGAGGTGTCGGCGCATTTTTATTCTGTCTCACTGTTTTACGACCTGGTGGCTGACGGGAAAGAAAAAGAACTTGCCCGGGAACACCTGCAACGAATGGCTTCGTATATCCTGAAGTGCGGATGGACAATGCATGATTTGGACGGAAAACCAACGCGCTGGGCCCGGTGGAATCCCGAATATTTGCTGCGGCCATACGGATACAATGACCGGGGAGTAAACAGCCTGGAGGTATTGGCATTTATGCAGTCGGCATATGCAATAACCGGCGATCAGAAGTTCAGTAATGGGTTGAAGCAGCTTGTGGGCTGGGGCTATCACACCAATACCATCCGCCAGAAAAATACGTTTCCGCCGGCAACCTTGGCGCCGTGGGACGATGACCTGGCTTTCGAAAGTTACAACACATTACTTCGTTATACCAGTGACCCGGCACTTCTGTCGGTCTATCTGCGCAGTCTCGAACGTACCTGGGAGGTAAAACGAATGGACCACAATCCCTGGTTCAATTTCACCTATGGCGCAATCACCGGAAACGAATGCGAACTGGAACAATCGGTAAAATACCTGCGTGAATACAAACTGGATCGCAGGGAATATAATTTTTCTAACTCCGGCCGTGAC
>JAEUSS010000164.1 GCA_016788685.1 Prolixibacteraceae bacterium
ACTGTAAGTTATTTTCAGGATTTTAATAAAAAAAGGATTCCAGCCGTCTGTGGCTGGAATCCCTCACAATAAAAACGAAGTATTGTTTTATTATACCCTCAGGAAAATGCTCTTTTTATACATGTAATAAAGCAGCATCCATACCAGCATTATCTCGCCGGCTGCACTGATCAGCTGACCAAATTCTCCCCAAAGGACCGTCCACCCGAACAAACGGTTTGCAACGGCATCGGTGTTTACAATCCCGTGCAGGAGATAAATAAAAATTGAGTTCATACCGATTACCCTGAAAAAGAACGACCATTTTTTCCAGTCCTTCACATCAATAATCCAATAGAAGGCAGCCATCAGGATAAACCCGATTCCGCCAGCCAGCAAATTGAAAGAACTGGTCCAGCATTTTTTTATGATCGGATAAAATGTACTCAGCAGTAATGCCGCAACAATCGATGAGGCTCCTACAACCAGCAGCATCCGGACCTTCTGGTGATCATTCGTCTTTTTGTCCCGCAGGTAATGTCCGGCCACCGACCCCATTAAAGTAATCGCAACAGCCGAAACGATACACATCAAACCTTCAGGGTCGTACACCTTCCCGTGCAGGCGTCCGGGCAAAAAAGCCCGGTCGATGTAGCCGTTGATGCACCCTTCCGGAGTTAACACGCCTGCTCCAACTCCCGGAACCGGCACTAAAAGCTGAATTATTCCGTAACCAACCAGGATGCCTCCCAACCAATACAATCGTTGTTTAAACGATTTGCTGTAAATTGTGATGGTAGCTGCAAAAAAGTATGCCAACCCAATTTGCCCCAAAACACTGGCAAATCGCGGATTCTCAAACCCGTTGCTAAACACTCCGTTATAGATCAGTCCGAGCAAAACAAGAGTAGCAGCCCGGGTAAACGCTTTTTTTGCCAGCTGATCTTTGGGGACATTACGCTCGAGTTTCGAAACCAGGGCAAACGGAATAGCAACTCCGCTGATAAACATGAACAAGGGGAATATCAGATCGTAGAAATGAAATCCGCCCCAATCAACGTGTTCCATTTGTTCGACCACAGGTTTTAGCCAGGCCGCGCCTGTAAATGTTGCGAGAACTGCAACCAGATAGCTGCCGCCCGTAATCCAGAACATATCAAAACCGCGCAAAGCATCGAGAGATAAAAGGCGTTCGCGGGGAGCCGCCGGTGTAGGTTTGTGTTTCATTGGTTATAAGTTTAAGAATGGATGAAAGTAATGATTTCGGGATAGAATTCAAACCCAACAGGTCATGATCAGAAATACTTACCTCAGCATACCATGCCTGTCGCGGCGGCAATCAAACTGCACGAATAATATCTCCGGAAAAATAAATACCAGTTTACAGGAATACCTGTCATAAATTGATCAGAATTGATACAATCTCAACAAATGTACTGAAGTAACAACCTGTCCCCTGCCCTGACAGTCCGCCAATCCGCCTAATTGACCGTTTCTTCGGCCGACTCTCTGCTGTCTTTTTGTCACCCAAAATGTCAGAATAAACCCATGCCAAAGAATCAGCGTGCCAATTTTGCCAGATTTTTGCCTGCCAGTTTTGTGGCACACCGATTGAATAGAAACTGCTCGGAAATAATAATCATTGAAAAATAACTAGTTTAAAAATATCATAAAATGGGAAAAATTATTGGAATTGACTTAGGTACCACCAATTCGTGCGTATCAGTTATGGAAGGTAACGAGCCTGTTGTTATCCCCAACAGCGAAGGCAAACGTACAACTCCGTCAATCGTTGGTTTTGTTGAGAACGGTGAACGCAAGGTGGGAGATCCTGCAAAACGGCAGGCAATTACCAACCCTGCAAAAACGGTTTATTCAATCAAACGGTTAATGGGCGAAAGCTATTCAAATTTATCAAGAGAAATCCAGAGGGTTCCTTATACTGTCGTTCAGGGCGACAACAACACGCCTCGTGTGGTTATCGAAGACCGCAAATATTCACCACAGGAAATTTCGGCTATGGTTCTTCAGAAAATGAAGAAAACTGCTGAAGATTACCT
>JAEUSS010000180.1 GCA_016788685.1 Prolixibacteraceae bacterium
TGAAATTCGGCCAGAAATGTGCCAAAGGGAGCCAGCTCCGTCCGCATATTGTTTGGTTTGGCGAGGCGGTTCCGGCTATGGATGAGGCGATTCCGGTTGTGGAGTCGGCTGATATTCTGGTAGTCATCGGAACTTCCCTGAATGTTTATCCGGCTGCCGGACTGGTTAATTATACCCGGAAAGGAACCCCGATTTTTGTGATCGATCCTGAGCGTCCGTCGGTTTACATCCGCAACGTCATTTATATTCAGGAGAAAGCCGGAAGGGGAGTGGAAGTCCTGAAAGAAAAGCTGGAAGAATTGATCCCGGGGAAAAGCACTTCCTGATCGGTTGTCAGGCGGTAGCCAGTGTGGCGATGCTCACCCGCGCATCGGTTTTGGACAGGACGGTATGAGCACAGGCTTCGAGTGTCGATCCGGTAGTAACCACATCGTCAACCAGCAAAATATGTTTTCCTGAAAATGCTTCAGGGTTGGTGAGTTCAAATATTCCTTCCACGTTTTGCCAGCGTTCGAATCGGGTTTTCCGTGTTTGGGTCTCGGTGGCGGTTATACGCTTCAGGTTATCGTCTGAAAGTTCCTTCTGCATTTGGCGGGCTATTCCCGAAGCGATCCACCAGCTTTGGTTATAACCGCGTTTCTTTTCTTTCTGCGGGTGTAGCGGAACCGGGCAGATTACATCAACCGACGAAAATTCCGGCGATCGCATCAAGTCAATGCCAAAATGTTTCCCGATTTCCTCTCCCAGTTCCTTCATTCCTTTGTACTTCAGGTTGTGTAGCAAAGTCTGGTATTTGCTTCCTTTGCTGAAATAGAAAAATGAAGTGGCAAATTCGATCGGCACTCTTCCGTAGAACAACTGGGCAACCGGATTGTCAGCTATCAGGTGGTGGTTTGTCCGTGGAATATGGTGAAGGCAATGGAGGCAAATCCATCGTTCCTGTTCAATCAGCTTATCGTCGCAGATTACACACAAGCGAGGAAAGAGCAGCTCTGTCAGATAGTTCAGGGAAGAGAAGTTCATAATCCGGAATCTGTTGATTTGACTCTAAGTGCAAATGAAGCAGAAAGTTACGGAAAATTCAGGAATTGAATTCACATTCCGCCTGATTTTATGTCTGAAAGAAATCTTAGATGGAGAGTCTGCGCTGTTCCCGCAAATGTTTGGCTCAGAAAATTTTATTTGTTTATGGAATAGGTTTTTAAAACTTTTCCTGAAGCATCAACCAGCTTGGCCCGGATGCCGGATGAGGTGATGCTGACATCGGTGCGCCAAAGGTTTGAGTTGATCAGGACCGGGAAGTTGTTGTTTGCTGTTCCTTTTTCGACGAATGAATGCTTGTGGGTGTGGCCGCAAAGCATCAAATCAATACCTGCATCGTTCAGGACAGGCAAAAACAAACGGTTAATTTCGGACATGCCATGCCAGCCGTTTCCGAAGGGAGGCATGTGCAGAACTACAATCTTCACAGGAGCTTCCCGGAATTCTTTGGTTTCAACTACTTGTTTTAACCATTTTGCTTCCTCTTCCCTCATTTGATCAGAAACCGACAAGCCGTAGTACCGGATATCGCTGTCGGGTTTGTCTTCACCGCAATCCATGAAGATAAAATACGCGGGTCCGTGGCGGAATGAATAATAGGCATTGTTGTTCGGGCTGGGGAAATAGTTGAAAAACTCGTATGAAAATGCGCCGCGGTTTTCGTGATTTCCTCTTACGGCATAAAAGGGTATCTGTGAGGCAAAAAGCTGTGCCGCCGAATTCAGATACCCGTCAATGATCTGGCTCTCCGATTCAATTTGAGTCAACATGTCGCCGTTAAATACCACAAAGTCCGTTGGTTGGTTTTTCACACCGGATGTAAGTTGCCTGAAGATAGAATCGTTGCCGTGAATGTCGTTGACCATCGAGAAATTGACTTCATTTTTATCGCGGTCGAGCGTCGTCACGGTGTATGGCTTTTTGTCTTTGATATCGCTTCCGAATCCTTCGCCCAAAACTACCCGTTTGTTTCCTTCATTAATCAGCACTGCTTGCTGGAATATACGATAGCGGTATGTTGTTCCTTTTTCCAGCCCGGTTATCCGCACTCTGTGAAGTTTTCCGGTTAACCGCCGACCGTATTCCGAATGGTAATATTTGGGGCGTTCTTCGTGATAGAAGTTGGTTCCGTCATTGGGAGCGAGCTCAACCCAAACGGCAGCGTCGATAGTAGTAGTCCATACCACCGTAAACTCATCTTCGCCAACAGCCTGAATCCAGGGACCGCAGGCGATACGTGCGGAAGGAAGCATGCCGGATTCGGGGGGGATGTTTATTGATTTGTTTTGAGCTTCAGCGGAGCCAAAACAGAAAAGCAAGATAAAGACCAATAGAGTTTTCATTTTTACTTACAATTAATTTATGCTGTATTTTAAAAGTATTTACCTCTGCCCGAACAACAATCTTAATCCTGGTAAGCATCAATAAGCATCTGTCCGAATTCTTCCAAATCTTTCGCGATAATATCCGGCTTGATATCGGAACGTTCTGCAACTTCCGGAGTTGTTTCTCCGGACAAAACCAGCACCCCGAGAGCTTTTGCGTCGTGAGCCATTTTCACATCCGTGTAAATGCGGTCACCAACCATGGCAATCTGCGAGGGCTGAAGGTTGCGATTCTGTAAAATGCCGCCGAGCATACGGGGGTTTGGTTTCCCGACAACCATATCCGGGGTTTTTCCGGTTGCATGCTCGAGGGCAGCACAAATCGATCCGCAATCGACAAGGATAACTGGTTCGTCGGTCGGGCATACCCTGTCAGGATTAGTGGCTATATACAGCAAGCCTTTTGAAATCCACCAGGCCGCGCGGCAAAGGCGCGAATACTCCAGAGTGGTGTCGAATCCGATAACTACCGCATCGGGGGTATCTGCTGCGTCATTCCGGGCAGACTCAAATCCGGCAGCTTCAAATTCGCCGATCATGCTTGGAGTTCCAAGGATGAATAAACGTTTCACTTCGGGATGGTTTTTCCGGAGGTACTCAATGGAAGCCAGGGCTGCGGTGTACATTTCGGAGCGCCTGGCCTCGATACCCATTTCTTTCAGGTGTGCCAGGTAATCATCAATACTTTTTGACGGGTTATTCGTCAGGAATGAATATTCAATTCCCAGTTCTTTCAGAGTCTTCAGGAATGAAACAGTAAACGGGAACAAGGTACTTCCGTTGTATATTGTTCCGTCCATGTCCAGGGCTACATGTCTGATGTTGCGTAAACGTTCCTGTAATTTGTCTGATGAACTGATCTTCATTTCAGTTGTATAGTTTTGTAAATTCATTTTTTAGTTGTTTGATCCGTATCCGTCGGCTTTGGCGGGCCATGCCAACAAGAAGGTAAGTGTTCCGGTAATTCCAATTCCAATTAATGCTCCGATGGCATAATTCCATCCCAGGTGTCCGGCCAGATATCCCAGTCCCCATCCTGAAACCAGCGTGCTCGCGTATCCGAAAAGTCCGGTAAACCCAACAGCTGTTGCGGCTGCACGTTTGGTGGCCAGATTAGCCGCTGCAATGCCGATCAATGCCTGAGGGCCGTAGATAAAGAAACCGGCAGTCATCAGGAGTAAAGTAGCAAGCCATGTTGGGGGGGCAGCCAAAGCCCAAAACAGGAAGATAAAAAAGGTGGCAAAGGCCATACAAAAAACGCAGACCCGGGGAGAGCGTCCTCCAAAAAATCGGTCGGTAGCCCATCCGGCGGTGAGCATGCCAATAATTCCTGAAATCTCAAAACCCGCGACCATCCATCCGGCATGATGGATAGAAATTCCTTTCCATTCACTCAGTAGTGTTGGTCCCCAGTCGAGCACGGCATAGCGTATGGTGTAGACAAAGAAATTGGCAATGGCAATAATCCAGATGTACGGATTTTTGAATACTTTTTTGCGGACGAACTGTTTGAATTCGGCCGGGGTGTCTTTACGTTCTGCTTCTTCCTGTGAAACCCCTTCGGGGCGTATGGCAGGCAAACCTACCGAAGCCGGCGTGTCGCGCATGGTAAACCAAAGGGCCACAGCACCGGTGAGGGCGATGGCCGCCGGAAGATAAAAGCACCATCTCCAGCCCATCGTGACCACATAGCCGCAGGTAATCACCACCAGCCCTGCTCCGATAGAGTGAGATGTATTCCAGATCGACATTTTTGTTGCCAGTTCTTTGGGCGGAATCCAGTGCGTCATCAGGCGGGCGCAGGGTGGAAATCCCATTCCCTGAAACCATCCGTTGATCATCCACACGATCCCCAGTGCCAGCACGCCTGAACTAAAGCCGAAAATAATGTTGCACACGGCCGAAAGTACTAACCCGGAAACCATAAAGTAACGGGCATTAACCCGGTCGCCGATAAATCCGTTGGCAAATTTCGAAACCCCGTAGATTAACCCGTGCAGCGTCAGGAAAAGTCCTAATTCGGTTTTTGTTATTCCGAGGTCGGTTTGCATGGCAGGCATTGCAATACTCAGGTTTTTTCGGACAAAGTAGAATAAAGCATAGCCGATCATACTGGCTATTATTGTTCGGGTTTGCCAGTACTTAAATTTTTTGGCAACTTCCGGAGCCATTGTATCTGCGTAATTACTCATCTTGTTTTTTTCAATATTAGCTTAAATCAGAAACGAAAAGTTTTATTTACTCTTTTCAATTTTTTATTTCCCAGATTCCGTTTTTGCCAAATAATCCGTTCAGCCATTTTTCCAGGTAACCGGTTCGGACAGCAAGGTCGAGCACGGTATATCGGCGACGGATAAACTGGGCACGGATAAAGGTCTCGCGCAGGCGGGGGCGATCCATGCCGATATCTTCGGGTTCGGTGGGGGCGCCAACCAGTTTTAATCGCCTTTTTGCCTCTTCGTAAGGAACAATCTGGTTTTTCAGGCGTTCGTGAATTTCCGGCCAGTTGTCTTTAAACTGTTTTAGTTGATGGGCTAACTCTTCCCGCGAAATGTATTTTGCCAGCGCTTCCTGAGCTCCGATCGTGGGGAAATCAGTTCCGGCGAACATTTGCAGCGCTTCGGTTTCTAATTCTCCGGAAGTGGGCCAGGCTTTGCAGCAGGCATCAATATCCAGCTCGTTAAAAGGTGTTTTCAGAATTTGCTCGAACAACGCTGTTACAGCCAGCGTTCCGAGGCTAACCTGAAATCCGTGAGAAATATGTTCGCCGTTATTTAAGAAATGTTCCATATTCCATAAATGACTGAACTGGTGTTCGGCTCCCGAAGCCGGGCGGCTCGATTTCGACCACTGCATGGCAAAACCACCCAGCATCAGTCCTTCAATCAGTTTTGAAATAGCTTCAGGGTTTCCGTCAGCCACTCCCTGCGGATCCGAAAGTGCATCGGCCAAACCATCCTGAACAATTGACCAGGCTTGCTGATCGATAGGTTCAACGCCGATGCAGTCGGCCAGAATCCAATCGGCACCGGCTGTTATTTTTGCAAATAAATCGGCGTAGCCCGAGGCAGTCATTTCGGCCGGGGCTTTGCATATAATATCTACATCGGCCAGGCAAGCCTGTGGTGCCGGACAATTAAACGTTTGTTTGGCTCCGTCAGCGGTTATCGATGCTCCAAAAGCGGTGTAGCCATCCATTGAAGCTGCGGTGGCCACACACATGTACGGCCTGCCGGTAAGATGTGATGCCAGTTTGGTCAGGTCGTTAATTGTTCCGGAACCCACGGCAACCGGGATGGCGTCGTGTACCTGCAGGGCAGCAATCAACTGGTCGACAAATGCATATTCGGCGTATAGTTCGGGGTCGTTAAAAACAAAGGGGTTCTCTTGTTCAACACCTGCGGCTTTTAATTCTTCATAAACCGTTTGTCCCGCAACCCGGAAGGTTGTCTGGTCTGCAATAACAACGGCTTTTTTACCTGTAAACTGCTCTTTGAATAACTCAGGAACCTGGTTCAGAATCCCGTTTCCAATCCGCAGCGCGCGAGTCTCGCTCGCTGCAGCCAACGCCTTTTCTACTCTTGACATTTCTGTATCTTTATGTTTTTATAATTTATTCACTGATTTAGCGCAGTTCTTAATAGGAAGCTGCGGTAATGTAATTCGAAATAATCTGACTCTGCTTATAAACGGTACCAAACCGGTCAGTTGCCCTGATTTCCAGCGTGGCATTTGGATTTACCATGGTATGCACGTAGAGGTGTTTGCACGAGGTGGTGTAATTGTCCGGATTCCGGTTTAATACACCAATGTGATAGCCGACACTCCAGGCGTCAGTTGAGGTGGGCAATACATTCAGATCGGCCACTTTAACTCCGTTCTCAAAAGCCTCCACTTTCCATTGGCTGTCCGAGTTCCATACGTTGGCAATCACAGTGTTTGCACCTTTATTAAATGTAAAAGATCCGTATTGTCCGCCAAAAGCTTCGTCTCCTTTGTGTAATCTGATCTGAAAGTCCTTGCTCAGCTTTGTTGGTTTATAGAACCAGTTGGTGATCTGGGCGCCGCTTATTTCGTAAACGGCATAACCGTTGGGGGTTCCGTCGCCGTTAAGCGTTGATCTCCACCATGCACCGCAAGCTGCCGAATGAATATGCTCATAGGTCGTTATTGGCGATGTAATGGTGTAGTTTTCAGTATAGTGAGTGTGGCCGCACATTAAGTGAACTTCAGCAAATCCGTTCAACGCATTAAGCATTTTCGTCCGGTTCTGAATGCTGGAAGTATTCCGAATCGGAATATGATAGTAAACAATAACCATCTTGCTTTTCGGAACATAGCTCAGATCTTGCTCTAACCACGCAATCTGACTATCGGTAAAACCTCCTGAATAGGTTGACGAGTTGGTGTAGATGACATTGTCGAGACAAACGAAATGCACATTTCCCCGGTTAAAAGAGTAATTCACCGGACCGTAGACCTTGTCAAAATCGCTTGTCGTCCGCGGGGCGCTGGTATTTGTCGTGGCTACCTTGTCATGATTTCCTATTGTTGTAAAAACAGGCATGGTGCCCGATCCGATTGTCACCTTCATTTGCTCGAAGAAAGCAGGTTTATCGCCAACCATGTCTCCCATAGCCAATCCGTAGCATGGCACGGTTGCTGATTCGGTAAATGCTTTTATGTCGGGCATGGTTTCTGTTTTGAAACGGTTGATATCATCCGTGCTGGTGACCTGCGGGTCGCCGATACAGAGCAGGTTGAAATTTGTTTCAACGGCGGCAAGTTTTTTCAGTTTAAAATCGTGCCTTTGGGTTGTACCGATTTCAGAATAAAACGATGCCATTTTTACAGATTCGCTTGCCGTATTTATTGCGTATTCGGCTGGTGTTGAGTAAAACACGAATTTGGCATTCGAGTTTTTCTTCATTTGGTAAATTCCCTTTGTATCTGTTTTGGTGCAGGAGAATCCGTCGCTGACAACCACGTCTTTAACCGGGTTGCCGTTGTTATCGCCAATATATCCGTACAGGTTCATTCCGGCTTCAGGTGTTATCTCCACCACTGAAGGATCCGGATTATCGGGGATGTCCGGTGAGCTTTTGCTGCATTGCGTAAATGTGAGAACGACGGCCAGCATGAGTAAATATATGCGGGATAGCCTTCGGGTATTGATGCTTACCCAACTTAAATAATTTTCTGAAATTGATTTATTCCTGTTCATATTCATTTCTTTTGTTTTCATTTGCCTGGTATATTCTTCAATTTGTTTTTTCTAATTTGAATGAGGTGTTGTTTGTGATAAATACCTCATAATCTGTGGGAGCCGAATATTTGTAGATCAGTTTTTTCCCTTTCTTTTCCCACTGAAGACGGAGCAGGTCGTTTCCGGCAGGCACAATTCCTTTGCACGATTTAATATCTGTATCGTTAAATGTAATGAAGATTTTTTTGTTAATTACATCCACTTCTTTCAGGCCTAATAAATCGCGGTAAAAAACATGGGCAATGTGCGAAGCAAATCCGTGGTTCAGGCTGGCGCGTGTATGGATATTTTCCCATAATGTTCCGGTCAGTTCGGCCATGTAGGCAAAGTTGTCAACAGACTCACTCAAAAGCTGCCTGACATGCCCGTTTCGCGAAAGGACTTCCAGTCGCAGATAGTTGCCGATAAAGGCGTTGGAAGGATAGATTTCATCGTATGCTTTGGTTTCTTTTCGTTTGGGGCCGAAGTCTTTCACCAGGATGTTCAGTAACCCGGGATACAGTTCGGGAGTAGCTGTTCCAAAGAAGAAGGCATAGTACTGGCAGGTTTCTGTCCGGTTATTTTTCTGAGGTTCCAGTTTTCCGTTCACGCGGATGGCATTATCGATGAAGAATGTTCCGTCGTAAGCTTGTTTCCGGATGGTGTCTTTAATTCTTTCCGCTTTTTGTTTCAGCTCGGGCAAATCATACAGTGCGGCAGTCACTTCAAGCATTTTTGCATACAACATATTGCTTGGGTAGTTCACGTCCTGAACAAAACTGTTGGCTTTTGACCATTCGATAAAAATCCATTTTTCGAGGTTTTCCAATAAGCCGTCTTCGTTTTCGTATGCCTTAAAATAATTGAGCAGGGCCATGACCCGTTGCCGCGATGCGGTAATCATTTGGTGGTTGCCGCTGCGCTTAAAATATTCTTCCAGCTCCAGGACGTACCACATGGCCCAGTTGGGAATGAAATTGGCGTTCGGATGATCGGAAGGGTAACACATCGGAAGCATGCCTTCCGGAAGAAATTCGAATTTTTCGGGCAGTAAAAAGTTTTCCAGAAAGTTGGTTTCAATCAGCGTATTTCCTGAAAGGTTAAAAGCTACCCGTCCGGTAAAATAGCTGTCGCAGAGCCATCCGGCGCGTTCGCGTTGAGGGCAGTCCATGAAAATGTCGAGGGCGTTTTGTTTATACGTTTCGACTGCAGCCTTGAAAATGAGGTTTAACCGCTCGTCGTTGCACGAGAATGATGCGTGCGACACATCCGAATTGACATATTGACGGATGTAAGGGTCGCGGATCGTGCAATCGCCCGATTCGACTTTTACTTTTAAATACTGAAGGGTATAGGGCTCAAAAGATTCCAGGTTGTATTCTCCCGGTTCGAGCTGATAATGTAAAAAGCTCTCGCTGTTCAGTCTGCGGGCATTCACATCTCCGCGGTCATTCAGGATTTCATCCCACGAGAATATGATTTTACACGGGGTGTTTACTTTTACTTTGGCACCGATGAAACCGGTTGAATTACATTCAAATTTATAAATGCTGTCGCCAAGCAGGGCGGTATGTTTGCGGATGGTGTAATCGGGATATTTGACCCTGCGTTGTATGAGTTTTTTTGCTGCTGTTTTTTCCAGTGCCAGCGGATGAAACAGTTTATCTTTTCCATTCACCATCCATTCGTTGTAGTCGGGGGTGAGTACATACGATTCGGTGTGCGGGCGCTGAAAGCTGTATCGCGGGACATCTTTCACCCGCTGATCGAGCATACATGCTTCGAAATGCGCATCGGAACCCTGCGTTCCGGTTGAAACAATTACTTTGCCGTTCTGAGTGATTTCGGCTTGCAGAAAGGAGGGCTGGTTGAGCAGATAATAGCTGTAAACGTTGTATCCGGCCACTTCAACAGCCAGAATGTTTTCGCCCGGCTTAAGTACTTTTTGCAGATCATATTCGTCGACCCGGTAGTAACCGTGCCCGGCAACACAAGGGCCGTGTCCCAGGAATTGCCCGTTAATCCAGGCCCGGTAGTCTGACGATGCTGCTAATTTTAATGAAATCTCTGAAGTGGAGTCCACCGTTATTCTGGCTCGAAAACTTACTGTAAGATTCTGTTCTGCCTGACGTGCGGTGTGGCGGCCGGAAGTTGTTATTACATAACGTTTATCTGTTTCCGTTTTCTTTACATTCCGGCTGTCAATCCATACAGGAATAGCTTTTTGAAAGAAAGCATCTTTTGCTTTTTCACAATAGTTTTGAGCCTGTCCCTTCAAAGACAAGACCAGGATGGCAAAAGTGAAAAACAACCGGTATTGCATAACATTACATTTTTACTGATTTAGCATTTTCAACCTCAGTCAATTTCCGATTGTGCAGATCAGAGTTCAAAAAGGCGTTGCTGCAATTTATGGATAAACCGCTCATTGCGGGTGAAATAATATATTTTTTACAGCTGTTATGGCTTAACAATCATCTCATTCCGCAATGAACAGGTTATCTCTTTTTTTGAAACAAGTTTTTTATTTGTTTACTTTTCTAGATGTCAGGTTTACTCCCAACCATCGTTTTGCGGTAATAAATTCGGATTTAAAGTGACTGCACTTTGAGGGATTGGCCTCAGGTATTTTTTGTCGTCCCATTTCCGCTCAATACCCCAGGCCCAGATTAAATGTCCTTTGGTTACTTCAGAAAGCTTAATGTTTGCGCCCAGCACAACATATTTCACTCCGGGAGTTGTTGTCGTTGGAGTTTTATCAACAATGCAGATATCAGCTTTTCCGTCGCCGTTCAGGTCATAGTTCACATTTTTGGCCGGAATATAAATTCCTTTCCAGAGCATTTTTCCGGAATCCAGTAAATCGCCGGATTTCCATCTCATCAGGTCCTGGTAGCGGAGTCCTTCAAAACAAAGTTCGATGCCACGTTCGCGTCTGATTTCCAGTAAATATTTATCTGATATGTTTGGGAAAAAGGTTGTTTTCAGATAGTCGTCGGCCGTGGCAGGCACAGCACCCGAAACCCCGGCTCTGACCCGGAGTGGTTTGATGGTTTGTTCCCATTCCACCGGACCAAACTCTCCCAGCTCTGCTTTGGCTTCAGCATAGTTCAGGAGCACTTCGGCATACCTGATGACAGGTATATTATTGGTACATTGGCCTTGTCCATCGTGCCACGAATCGTCCAGACTCCATTTTTTAATGTGGTAACCGGTTAGTGTAACAGCAAAGTCAGGAGGGGCAATGGTTCCGTTTTCCCGGTAATAACCTTCTGTCCGGATAGTTTGGCTCAGGCGGTAATCGCGGTTTTTCATCTCGGTATAAAATTCAATCTCGTCATAACCGGTTTTGTCGGTAAAGCGGCTTCCGTCGCGCATCAGGTATGAGTTTACGAATTGTTTGATCAGCGACCAGCGGCTGCCGTTGGTCGGAGAGTTGAAATTCCAGGTCAAATCGTGCCAAACCCGAGATTCGGTATTCATTACTCTGGCCAATATAACTTCTCCGGAGATTTTGGACATACTGCCCTGATCTTCTGAAACAAATAAGGTTCTGTAGTCAGTTTCCGGGTTTCCGGTGCTGTACAGGCGGTACTGGTTGGCATCCATCAGTGCTTTGGCGGCATCAGCGGCTTCGCGCAGCCAGGTATTGGCATCGGAGAGGCCCAGTTCTGGATGATATTTGCGGTAAGTACCTTCGTAGAGGCAGATTCTGGATTTCATGGCCAGTGCGGTGAACCGGTTAACCAGGCTGCTGTAGGTGTCTTTGGTTTCGCGCAGGTGGGTGGCGGCAAAAGTAATGTCTTCCAATACCTTGCCCATGACGAACTCGCGGCTGTCGCGCCCTTTGTTCAATTCGGGGTCGTCCGGATTCATGGCTTTTTCATACCACGGGACGGCACCAAAAGTCTGTACTTTATTCAGATAAAAGACCGCTCTCCAATAGCGTGCAAGTCCGAGGTAATGGTTTAAAACAGCTTCAGAAACAGGAGCTTTCGGAGCACGTTCCAGAAAGTAATTGATGTTGCGCAGGGCACTCCAGTTGCTAATGCCCCAACCTGACTGGTCAACCGAGCTCCAGTCGCCCGAAAAGAACGTACTGGGCGTGTTTATTGCCCCGTAGTCTGAAGTTCCGTCAGCTTTTGCAATATCATCAGCTGTAGGGAGGTCGTTGGTATAGAACGAATAGGAGTATATTTTCAGATCATTTTCAGAAGTGAAAAAAGTAGCGGCTTCCAGTTGATGTATTGGTTCCTTCTCCAACAGATCGTCACAGGAGGAGAAAGCGATGCTGCCTGCCAGTAGTGAATATATAATTATCTTTTTCATGTGTTTAATGTTTAAAAAGTGATGTTAACTCCCAGCGTAAAAGTTTTCAGCATGGGGTAGCTGTATCCGTTTTCTGAATTTGAGTTAGAGGCAATGTCGCTGTCTCCGGTTTCAATTACTTCAGGGTCAAAGTTGTTCGTGTGTTTGGTCAGGCCGGTCAATGTCCAGAGGTTCTCTCCGGTGACGTAGAATTTGACAGCCGACATTTTCACTTTTGATGTCAGGTTCGACGGCAATGTATAATCTAACGTCAATGATTTTAGCCGGATGTAAGCAGCATTCTGCAGGTACCTGTTGTTTTTGACTCCCATGGGTTTAGAGGTCGAGTTTGCCATGTAGGTTCTCAGGCGCGGCCAGTAAGCATTCGGGTCTTCGTTCACACCTTCAATCCACATGTTTCCAACCTGATCGGTTGGGTAATATCCGTAATGACGGTTGTATTGCCCCCAGAAATAACCCGACTCAATGTCCGGATACCAATCGCGTTTTCCGACACCCTGAAAGAAAGCACTGATGCCAAATCCTTTATAGTTTGCGCCCAGGTTTATCCCGAAACGATACCGCTGTTCTTCGTTGCCAATGATGCTTAAATCACCATGGTCGTCCAGGGTATTTTTTCCTCGATAAACTTCACCGTCGTTGTTGGAGTCTCTGAACTTAAGGTCGCCGGGGAGTAATATTTTACCTTTTGAAACCGCGATTTTTGACTGATCAGCATGGTTGGCAATTTCTTCGGCGCTGGTAAACAAGCCATCGATGGTATATCCCCAGATATCGCCAATGCGCTGGCCGACGTAGTATGAACTAAGAAACTGGTTTTCGTTGCCCAGGTATTTGGTAATCCAGCTTTGGCTGTCCCAGATCATAAACTTAACGTTGTACGACAGATCGCTGCCTGCAACCTTGACGCGGTCTTTCCAGCCAATTGTAAATTCCCATCCGATTGTTTTCAGGTCAGCATAGTTTCCTCTCGGAGAGGCCGAACCCAGCACCTGCGGGAGGTCTGGTCCTAAAACATACATGTCGGTGGTATTTCTGCGGTATAAATCGAAAGCAACATTAAGCTTGCTTTTCAACATGTCAGCGTCTAATCCAACGTTGTAGGTTGTCGCTTTTTCCCAGGTCAGGTTATCAGGAATAAGGTCCGGCAATGATGTGTAAGTCTGAAAGCCGCCGTTGAGGAGCAGCGAAGTTTTGGATACCTCCATCAAGTCGAGATAGTCGTAAGGCTCAACATTTCCGTTTCCTAATGTTCCGGCCGAAAGGCGGAGTTTCAGGTTATCCAGCCAGCTTTTGGTGTTGCTCATAAAACCCTCGTCTGAAATACGCCAACCGAATGATGCTGAAGGGAAAATACCCCATTGTTCATTGGTCGGAAATTTGGAAGATCCATCGTAACGACCACTCATCTCAAACAGATACTTCCCTTTGTATGAGTAGTTTGCCCGCATGAAAACTCCAACAAAACCCCAGTCGGAACTTCTTTCTTCCATGACAAAATTTATCCCGTCCATCAGTATAAAATTGGGTTTATCCGGATATAAGTAGCTGTCCCTTCTGTTGTAAAGATTCCTTCTGGTCGACGATTCGACATTACCACCCAGCAGGACATTCAGCGAATGGTTTTCTCCGAGCTTGGGAGTCAGGTTTGCTGTGAAATTGCTGGCAAAATAATTGGTTTCCTGGTTCCACATTCTCCTCAGCGATTGTCCTTTTTCTGCAAACAGGGCGGGTCCTTCGCTGTACGGTGCGTAGCGGTTAACGCGTGTTCTTTGGTAGTCTTTGTAACTGTATGTAACATCGCCTTTGAAGGTCAGGACATCTTTAACCGGAGAGTAGGTTACTCCGATGGTATTTCTGACATTCAGTGTGTTGTCGTCCTGATAAGAAGTCTTGTTGTGAAAATCGCCTACTCCGTTGTAAATGGACGAATACGTATAAGTTCCGTCGGGATTGAATAAAGTAGCAACCGGATAACCCTGGTGTTCAAGGTTGCGTTGTACCAGTTCATCGGCGTATGACAGCAGCGGATAACGATATTTGGTGTAATCGATAGCGAAGTTGTTGTCGATAGTCAGATTCGGACTAATCTTGATTTGTCCTTTCGCTCTTAAGTTGTATCGGTTCAGGTCGTCAGAATTATATCTGTAAACACCGTCCTGAGAGAAGTATCTTCCTGAAATGTAGTAGCTTGACTGGTCGTTGCCTCCGTTGATGCTCAGTTTGTGGTCGGTTCCCTGAGTCCAGTCTTTATACAAAAGTCTGTCCCAATCAGTATTCCCGAAATATTCGTATCGGCCATCGGCAGTCACCCGGGTTCTGGGCAGTTCCGGATTGTCATTTCTCCTTTTTAATTCATCATACCATGATCTGGAGAACGGGAAAACGTTGTTGATCGTGGTTGGGTCGGCAGCTGAGTAATCGTTATATCCGTAGTAGGCATTTAAGAAAGAGGTGGTCCATTCGTAACCGTTGGTAACAAACGATGGTTCTACCGTTCTGGTCAGGAAAGAGAAATTTCCGTCGTAGTTGATCTTTACACCACCTTTATTGGCTTTTTTGGTTGTAATCAGCACAACCCCGAATGTACCGCGTGCGCCGTACACTGCAGCGGATGAGGCATCTTTCAGTACCGAAACGCTTTCGATGTCCTGAGGGTTAATGGTACTGGGGTCGCCTTCAACTCCGTCAATCAGAACCAATGCGCTACCGCCGGCTCCGATGGAAGTTTGTCCGCGAACGTTATAGCTTGCGCCGCTGGTTGGTTTCCCATCGCGCATGGTAATATTTAAATTGGGAATCTGTCCTTGCAAACTGCGGGTGATGCTTGGATTCGGACGGCTTTCAATCGTTTCAGAAGTAATTTGGTCGACGGCACCAATCAGGTCACGTTTTTTTGCCGTTCCGTAACCAATGACCACAACTTCGTCAATTTCCGAAAGGTCAGCTTTCAAGGTTACATCTACTGTTGTCCTGCCGTTAACTTCTATGGTGGCAGTTGTAAACCCGATGTATGAGAACGATAACTTAGCCTGGCTGTCGGCCATTTGTATCCGGTATCGTCCGTTGGCATCAGTCACGGTTCCGTTGGTAGTTCCTGAAATATAAACCGTTGCGCCAACAAGAGGAGCGCCATCTGTATCAACAACGGCACCAGTAACGGTGTGCGATTGCTGAAGAGTTGCAGTTTCGGCCTCAACACCTTCTTTTTCCGTTGCGCGAAGTTCGGAGCTCCACGCAATAAAGAAGATGAAGGTTAAAGCAATTATTGGAATTTTCTTCCATAATTTATATGTTAACAACATAATCTGTAGGTATTTAGGTTAATATTATATTTTTTAGAATAATCCATCTTTAAATCCCTGTTTATGAAGACTGATTGATGATTTATTTGTCGACAAATACGGTGCAGTCGGTTGAGTTTTCAATATCAGCGACCGATGCGCCCGGAAGGTCTTTCATATTAAATACGAACGGAGTCCCGCTTCTCGGAACCAACCATTCGGTTGGGGTAACCTGCCCGCCAAGTTTAATGAAAACGCCCACATCAGTTGCCGGAACCGGAAACAGGAATGTATTTGTGCCTTGTCCAAACAAAGTCTGAGGTTCGCCTGTAACCGGATTCGATCTTTCGTACACGTCGTTATCAGGAATCTGATAAGCCTGGAAAGTAATTTTGGTACCAAAGAAAATGGCATCGACCGGGACCGTGTTTTCGTCAACATGGGTTCCTTTAAAAACAGCTATACCATCAGGATTGCTTTTGGTTACTGTTGCCTGAGATGTTCCCGAACCGTTTCCCAGAAGACCTCCGCCAGCTTTGGCGGCTCCGTTGTTGTTTCCTCCCGGAGTGGCAGAGTAATCAATTCCCCAGAATTTGCTTTTATCCAGCTGAGGGCTTCCCAATAACTGGTAATAACTGCATATCATTCGGGAGCCACCTCCTACGTAGAAATATTGACCTTTTTTTACCGAACCAGTTTCCAGATTCATCTGGTAAACTTTTTTACTTGTTGCAGTGTAAATTCCGTCAGCCCAGCCTGTTGAGGTAGGAGTCCCGGTATTGGTAAAGATTACGCTATAATTCACTTCTGAGAAATCAATATCTTTCAGAGCCATCAGCTGCACATACTCGTATTGTCCCGGATGAACAAATCCGTCACCTGAAACGGCTCCGGTGTTTGGACTGTCGGAACCTTTGGGGTCGCTCAGGAAACCGGTAATCACAATATCAGTATTGTGGAATATCCGGCGAAGCATAAATGACTCGGAATTGCTTAATCCTGCACCAACACTCGAAACTGATTGTTTGAAAACCGACAGGTTCTCATCATCATAAACATAAACGTTGTAAGTTCCGACAACTGTTTTCGGAAAAGTAACTTTGCCTTGAGCGTCTGACAGGCTTTCCTTTATTAAAACAGGATTGGTATCAGTCGTATATAAAGCCACTTTTCTGCCCGCGATCGGATTCTGTCTGTTGTCCTTTAGTAACACATCGAAGTCGTAATTTTCGACAAAAACATTGATAGACCATTCAATAACATTCAGTGAATTATCTTTTTCAATGATTATTTCAGTCGATCCGATTTCGTTTTCGTTCGCGTCAATGGCTTTAAGTGTGTATTTTCGGGGTTCGAGGCTGGTAAAACTTCCTTTACCCAGAACAGACGTGTAGGTTGAATCAACAACAAAGCCAGGTTTCTGATCAGTATAAAAAACCTTTAACCAAACGCCGGAAAGAGGTACTCCGTCATTGTTGGTTAGTGTCAGGCTGCAATCGTTAATCTCGGGCAAGGCCGGATCTTTAAATTTGTCACAAGCTGTCAGTAAAACAGCAGCCATGAAAAAAATAAAAACAATTTTTTGTTTCATAAAATTTAGTTTTTAGTTGTAAATCAAATCTTCCGGATTTTCACTCGGAGGAACGTTTCAACCGGCTCTTTACATAGAAAATGAAAGGCCGGTTCGTAATATATGGTTGCGGGTTTCTCTTTGTCGGTTTATCTTTTCTGAAGAACAGACCATATCTCGGTAGGAATATCTGACTCAATGATATCGGGGTTTGTCTTCAATTCTTCGGAATATGCTTTTTGACGGTCGGTGCTGTTACTCAGTTTGTCATGGGTGGGTGAATAAGAAACCATGCACCGCACGCCTTTGGCATGAAGTGATTCTACAATCTTGCCGTTTTTTGAGTTGATCGTCGGGCCAACGTAGGCAATCATGTTTTCCCACGGCACTCCGGATTTGTCAATGTCTTCATATTCCTTTTCGGTACGGGCAAAGGCTGACATCATAATGCCGGGAAACCGGTCGTAGTAATACCGGGCTTGTTCTCCGGAGTGGACTGTCAGCATCACATGTTTCTGAGCCTTGTGTTTCTTGATCAGGTCTGCGATCATGCGCATCGGAACATCTTTTTTGTCCAGATTGATGATTGTCTTCCCTTTGCTCCATACGATAACCTCTTCCAATGTTGGTATTTTCGACGGAGTAACATGTCCTTCGCTGTCTTTCAGTCTTACCGACTGCAGTTCGGCCCAGGTATAGTCCGCCAGTTTGCCTTTCGCGGTTGTGGTTCGGTCCAGGGTTGCGTCGTGCATCAGCACAATAACACTATCCTTGGTTAGTCTCGGATCAATTTCGAAAAATGCGGGCATCTGTCTGAGGACATTCCCAAAGCCTTCCAGACTATTTTCCGGATAGCCTTTTTCGCGCCCGCCGCGATGCCCGCTAACCAGCACAGAACCGTCGTTCTTGTATTTAAAATAGCTTTGCAGCTTTTTGGTGTTCTTAAAATCGAGGTAGTTCTTTCCTGATTTTTGAGCCACCAGGTTGCTTCCGGAAAAAAGCATCAAAAAGGTGATTGCTGCAATTCTTAAAAAAGAAAATCTAATTGGGTTCATTTTGAGTCAGGTTTTATTTCAGTAATACTTTTTTATCCTACCAGAACATAGCCTTTAGCCAGCGTTGTGAAATCTCTCACTTGCTGTTTGACCCATTCTTCCGTTTGGTTCATCTCCTTGGCCATTACAGAAGCGACTTTCGGAGCCATTTCAATGGCGGCTTTGGCATCGAGGAACAAGGCTCTTACGCGTCGCGCCAAAACATCTTCCACCGTTTGTGCTTGTTCTTCCCTCACTGCCCAGACCACATGAGCAACAGTAAACGTGTAGTCTTTATGCAAAAGAGATGCATGCTCCTTGTCTTCTTTGATCAGGGCATTAATCTTTTCAGCATCGCTGCCGTAAACGTAGTTCCAGTTTGTCATGTCTGTTTTTTCGGCATAACCGTGCACCTTCATATTTTTAGTCACGCATTTCTTTGGAGTCAGGTTACCCATTTCAATGGCGAGGTCAATAGCTTCTTCAGCCATTTCGCGGTAGGTGGTCCATTTTCCCCCGGTGATGGTAAGCAAGCCTGATTTTGATTTGTATATTTTGTGGTTTCTCGAAATCTCTTTGGTTTTCTGGGTGTCATTGTTGCTCGGGGCGGCTAAAGGACGAAGTCCGGCAAATACCGACAGAACATCGGCGCGGGTTGGCTTCATCTCAAGATACTGGCCAGCCTGATCGAGAATGAAATTCACTTCTTCTTCCAGTGCCTGTGGTTCCAATTCTGATTCTTTCAGCGGAGTGTCAGTTGTTCCCAAAACTACTTTTCCGTGCCAGGGGACACCGAATAATACGCGTCCGTCTTTGGTTTTAGGAATCATCAGTGCTGAGTTGCCGCCAAGGAACTTGCTGTCGACAACCAAGTGAACACCCTGGCTCGGACGAATCTTCTTTTTCGACTCCGGAATATCCATTTTCATGACATCGTCGACAAAAACACCTGTTGCATTAATTACGACTTTCGTTTTGAAGGTGTATGACTCGCCGTTCAGTTGATCTACTGCATATACTCCGGAGAGTTTTCCGGAGCTATCTTTGATTAGCTTTTCAACTTTTATATAGTTGAGGCATATGGCACCATGGTCTACCCCCGTCTGTGCAAGGGTGACGGCCATCCGGGCATCGTCAAATTGTCCGTCGTGGTAAACAACGCCTCCTTTCAGGCCTTCCTGTTTCAGTCCGGGAATTTCTTTTCTGATGGTTTTCCTCAGTAAAGGTAATGAGCGCCCCAAACCTAAGCGGCCGGCAAGGATATCATAGAGTGTTAGCCCGATGGTGTAAAAAGGCTGTTCCCACCAACGGTAGTTTCCGATAATGAAACGCATGTCTTTTACCAGGTGAGGAGCGTTCCGACGCATGCGGCCACGTTCGTGAAGTGCTCCTATTACCATTTGCACATCGCCTTGTGCCAAATAGCGCACTCCGCCGTGAACCAGTTTGGTGCTTCGGCTCGATGTTGCTTTTGCAAAGTCATCCTGATCAAGAAGCACCACTTTGTATCCCCGGGAGGCCGCATCCACGGCAGTTCCAAGTCCGGTAGCCCCACCACCTATGATTAAAATATCACATGTGTAGTCTTGTTGGCAAATTTCTTTCAACAAAACATCTCGTTTCATATCGATTCTTTTTTGTAATTGTTATTCTTATTGTGATTATTTGATGTGCAAATATATTTAAATGAAAATAAAAAAGAAACAAAACGAAAAAAAAGTTTCGATTTGTTTCTTTTTATGGCAGGTTCGTGTCTGCAAAGGAGTCTGTTTGTTTGTTTTAATAAATCATTTACATTTGTGG
>JAEUSS010000200.1 GCA_016788685.1 Prolixibacteraceae bacterium
GTCTATATATTCTGCAGCAGCTCTGTTCCACGAATGATCGATCTGCATGATCTCCTTACGGACTTTGTTGAAGGCCTTTTTATCTTTGTAAAACGATTTTGCCCGCTGCATGGAATGTATGACATCGAATGCGGAACACTGGTCGTGACAGATGCCGAAACCATTATCGCCAATATCCACCACCGTGTCGCGCAAGCCTCCGGTCCGCCTGACAACCGGTACTGTTCCGTAACGCAGAGCATAGAGCTGATTCAGCCCGCAAGGCTCAACCCGCGAAGGCATCAGCAAAAAATCGGCACCGGCATATATCAGGTGAGAAAGCTGTTCGTTGTAGCCAATGTATGAACAATAACTTCCTTTAAATTCATGTTCCAAATGAAGCAACGAATTCTGGATATACCTTTCCCCCGATCCCAAAACCAGAATATTTTGTTCTCCGGCGTTAAATTTCGACATGTTGTAGACGATTTCGGGAAGCAGATCAGCTCCCTTTTCGCCGACCAAACGCCCAATAAAGGTAAACAGCGGTTTCTCCGGGTTCAGCCCAAACTGGCGGCAAAGCACTTCTTTATTCGCTTGTTTTCCTTTTTCAACATTTTTGACGCTGTAATTTTGCTCCAACATCGGATCTGTTTCAGGATTCCACACCTCAACATCAATCCCGTTCAGAATTCCAAGCGATTTATCACTCTCGGCCCGTAACAAAGCTTCGAGGCTATTCATCTCATAACCGATTTCTTTCAGGTAACTTGGCGAAACCGTTGTCACACGCCAGGCTGACTTAATAGCAGCAGCCAACGGATTGATTAGTCCGTGCCACTCGACTAATCCGTTAAAATAAGAATGGAATGGTGGCAGATAATGCAACCTCTCGAACCCAAACTGCCCCTGATACTGTCCGTTATGAATAGTGAAAACCGTGGGGACATGATGAAATTTCCGGTATTCCCACACCTTCGACATCATGAATGGAATAAAACCCGTTTGCTGATCGTGACAGTGAATCACATCGGGAACTCCCTCGCATTGATTCAGCCAGTTCATCACAGCTACCTGAAAAGTAATAAACCGCTCTGTATCATCCGGATAAGAATATATATTATCGCGATCAAACAGACCCGGGATATCAATCAGAAAAAGATCAAAGCCCAACGAACTTTTAAGCGGAACCAGAACATTAAACGCATAATTTATCTGCCCCAGTGCAGCAAAGCCCGAGAAGACAGTTGAAAATTCATTTTCGTTACGAAATTTCCCATGATAGAAGGGCATAATTACTGTTGCCGAATGGCCCAATAATGTCTGATATTTTGGCAAAGCTCCAACAACATCGCCCAATCCCCCCGCTTTTGCCACAGGGTAACACTCTGCACTGATGTGTATTATCTTCATATCTTAATTCTAATCCGTTTTTTAAATCTTACAGCATGACCCGTGTTGTTAAATTTAGAAAAAATAATCAGAAATGAATGAAAAGGTTCTTTCAAACATATGCGTAGTTTTTCTTTTGTTTCCGGCTATTCCGGAACAAAGAAAGACACCGGGGCGCATAAAAAATCCCGAAGAAATCGGGATTTTCAGGCATGCCACTTATCGTTCATCCACAATGTCACTAATACCCATCAGGCATGCGGATCAGCTTGTTTTGTTATTTTTTCGAGAGAGAGAATAAAAATTCCAGACCACCTTCCGGCCGGTTCCTGACCGAAATTTCGCCTTTATGCAGCAAAACGGCATTTTTTACGATTGACAGCCCCAGACCAGTGCCCCCGTGTTCGCGCGAGCGGCCGTAATCGACCCGGTAGAAGCGTTCAAAAATCCGGGTCAGGTGTTCTTCCGGAATTCCGGCGCCCGAATCGGAGTACTGGAAATAGTAGAATTTATCGTCTTCGAGATATTTCCGGATAAAAATCTGGCTATTCTTTCCGGCATAATTGATCGAGTTTTCAATCAGGTTCTGAAATACGGAAAATAACAGCGACTCATTTCCGTTGACAATCACCTCGTTATCAACATCCACCGTACATTTCATGTTTTGGTCGTTGAGACGAAGTTTCAGATTTTCGATCACGTCGCGGATGACCGGCCTCAGCTTCATCGATTTAAATTCAAATAAGCCACCGGCATCTTCGATGTTGTTGAGCAACGAAATATCGTTGAGCAGATCGGTGAGACGCTCCGATTGTGCAAATGCTTTTTCCAGGAAATAGGTTTGTTTATCAACGGGAATATTCGGGTTGTTCAGGATGGTTTCCAGGTAACCTTTTATGGATGACAAAGGTGTTTTCAGCTCGTGCGCAATGTTCGAGGTGAGTTGCTGCTTGAGGAGCCGTTGCTTCTCGGGACGGGTGACATCCGAGATCAGCACTTCAAAGCTTTTATCTACAAAAATAATACACCGGATGTGAAAAAATTTCTCGCTCTTCTCAATGGTATACTCAATCTGCGGCAGCTCCTTATTCTGGGTCTGGATATCTTTATCACGGTACTGGTCTATAAAATCGACAACTCTGCCAAATTCGGGCGTTGAGAAGATGTGCTCAGCCGAGATGGTTGATTTATCCGAGATGATATTGATGAACTGAATAAAATGACTGTTGGCCAATATCTTATTTTTTTCAGGAGAGAAAATGGAGATGCCTTCTTTCAAAACCTGCAAATGCCCGTACAGTTTTTCTTTTTCGCTGGTTAGTTCGTCTTTCGCTGTTTTCAGATTGTCATAAATCTGCACGATTTGTTTCCGTATGATGCCCAGTTCGTTGTCCTGAAAATTACTGTCCATCTTCGAGATATCTTCGTTCTGACCCGCCTTGAGGGCAAAGTCTTTGAGTTTGACGATAAAATCGCTCAGCCGCCGCGTGGTAAAGTGAAGCAAAATCCACATCAGCACAAACAGAAAAACGATAAACACCAAAAACACACGTTCGGTTTTCAGGAACTTGGTGATGTCGATATTGTACACGGCTGCAGTCCGGACAAAGTACTTTTTGCAGTTTTTGGCATAATAATAAAATTTCTGGTTGGTCGTATGC
>JAEUSS010000226.1 GCA_016788685.1 Prolixibacteraceae bacterium
ACAACGACCGGATAAACGACTATGCCCGCGCCCTGTTTGCCAGCGGCAAGCACTACCTGCCTTCCAATCAATTAACTCCCGGCCGAACCGGTTACGGAACCAACAAAAACTTCCCGTGCATCCGCTATGCAGAAATACTGCTCATGCATGCCGAAGCCCTTACCCAGGGAGCCACAAGCACTGCCATGTCGGCTGACCAGGCAGTAAGCCTCGTCAGGGAAAGAGCCGGATTACCTGCTATTTCAGGAGTAACCAACGCTCAGGTAATGGACGAAAAATTTGCAGAACTGGCCATGGAATGGGGTACCCGCTATTACGATATGGTAAGACTCGGCAAATATGACCAGCTAAGCTACGACGGAAGAACATTTACCGAAGACAAAACTTTCTTGCCTTATCCGCAGAATCAGGTTGACTTGCTGCCAGCCCTTAAAGTCAAAAAGTAATTGTAGTTGACACTAAAAAAATGAAATAAAATGAAAAGTCTAAAATATTTTTTCATATCCATGCTGGCGATCGTTTTTGCCACATCATGCAACGAGGGCATCGACCCGATTACCCCGATAGCTCCCGGAACTGATGCATCAGCTCCTGCGCTGACCATTAAATATCCGCTTGAAGGTACCCTGATTCGCGTAAAAGAAGATGTTACCCCGATCAATTTTCAGCTTGAAGCTGAAGACGATATTGAAATCAAATCGATTTCATTAAAACTTGACGGAACAGAAATCACTTCTTTCAACGATTTTAAAGACTACCGCCGCGCAATAAAAGAGTATTTGTACAACAACCTCACCAATGGTTCTCATACATTAGCCATTACCGTAACCGACCTTTCGGGGAAAAGTACGACGAAATCGGTTAATTTTGAGAAGATTGCTCCTTACAAAGCCAAATACGCCAACGAGACATTCTACATGCCGTTCGACGGAGATTACATGGAATTACTCAGCATTACCAATGCGACTAAAGTTGGAAACCCGGGCTTTAGCGAAGGGAAAGTAGGAAAAGCCTATGCCGGAGCAACTGATGCCTACCTGACCTTTCCGACGGCCGGACTGCA
Source organism: Prolixibacteraceae bacterium (assembly GCA_016788685.1). Taxonomy (GTDB): domain Bacteria; phylum Bacteroidota; class Bacteroidia; order Bacteroidales; family Prolixibacteraceae; genus Aquipluma. The sequence continues at coordinate 1,064 of JAEUSS010000226.1, forward strand.
AAGCCCCGAGTTCAGCGCTGTGTTCTGGATGAAAGTAAATGCAGTTCCCGACCGTGCCGGTATTCTGGTGATGGGTCCGGTTGATCCTGCCGCCCCGAATGCAATGAACAACCGTAAAAACGGATTCCGCTTCTTCCGTGAAGGAAGTGCGACGAAACAAACCTTTAAGCTAAATGTTGGAAACGGTACCACAGATGCATGGTTTGACGGCGGCACAGCCGCTTCAATTGATCCGGCTGCCGGACAATGGGTACACATGGCATTCACCATCTCGAAATCAAAATCAGAATGTGTGGTTTATTTCAACGGACAAGTTGTCAAGCAGGGAAGCTATACTGAAATCAACTGGGCAGGTTGTGATATCCTCTCTATCATGTCCGGAGCTCCCCGCTTTAGCGGCTGGAACCATAAATCAGACAACAGCCTGATGGACGAGCTGCGCCTTTTCAATAAAGCGCTTACTCCGGCTGAAATTCAAACAATCATGAATGCAGAGAAGTAATACTTTTTCTGCTGCAAGTAATTAATTCAATCAAATACAAGAGAAGGCTGCCCGGAAGGTATCCGGGCAGCCTTCCCATTTTAAAACCACCAACTCAACCAGTTGACATAAATAAATAGAATGAAATATCTGATTTTTGCCAACATCCTCCTTTTACTGGTGAGCTCTTGTTCGTTCTCAAGCAAAAAGAATGAAAACACAACAGCTTCCAAAACAGAATTAACTGACGATCAGCTTCTGGACACCTTACAACATCAAACTTTCCGGTACTTCTGGGACGGTGCCGAACCCACTTCGGGAATGGCCCGGGAACGGATTCACATGGACAATATCTATCCGCAAAACGATCAGGACGTAATTACCCTTGGGGGTTCAGGCTTCGGTGTAATGGCCATCCTGGTGGGCGTTGAACGGGGCTTTATCACTCGTGAAGAAGCGCTGGCGCGTTATCAAAAGATTGTAGATTACCTGGGTAAAGCCGACCGTTTTCACGGAGCATGGCCGCATTGGCTGGATGGCCCGACAGGTAAAGTAAAACCTTTCGGGAAAAAAGACAATGGCGGCGACCTGGTTGAAACCGCATTTATGATCCAGGGATTGCTCACCGTGGCCGAATACTTCAAAGGCGGAAATGAAGCCGAACAGCAACTAGTTACCGACATCAACAAACTGTGGAGTGAAGTTGAATGGGACTGGTACACCAAAGGAGGTCAGGATGTGCTGTACTGGCACTGGTCGCCCGAATATGGCTGGGAAATGAACTTTCCGGTAGGTGGTTATAACGAATGCCTGATCATGTATGTACTGGCTGCTGCTTCTCCTACCCACCCGATTAAGCCAAGTGTATACGACAAAGGCTGGGCGCTCAGCGGCGAAATTTCAAAAGATACTCTATTCTGCGGGCTGCGTACCGTACTGAATCATTACGAGCATGGCGGCGATCCGGTCGGACCGCTTTTCTGGGCGCATTACTCGTACCTGGGCCTAAACCCCAAAGGCCTTTCGGATAAATACGCAGACTACTGGGCACTTAACCAAAATCATGCTTTAATCAACTACAATTATGCTGTGGCCAATCCGAAAGGATATAAAGGTTACGGAGAAAAACAATGGGGACTCACCTCCAGTTATTCGGTCAACGGCTATGCCGGTCATCATCCGGGCGAAGAAGATTTAGGTGTTATCTCTCCAACGGCAGCCCTATCGTCGTTTCCGTATACACCCAAGGAATCTATGCAGTTCCTGAAATATTTATACACCGAAGCTGATTCGCTTGTCGGCAAATATGGTCCTTATGATGCCTACAGCGTATCTGCCAACTGGTATTTGCCGCGCTATCTGGCAATCGACCAGGGACCAATTCCGGTTATGATCGAGAATCATCGTACCGGTTTGCTCTGGAACTTATTCATGAAGAATGAAGATGTTCAGAAGGGTTTGAAAAAACTAGGATTTCAGTACTAATTCAACAGCAGTTCCGGAATAAAGCCAATTGGGATGAAAAATTCAGCGAAAATACGCCTGTTTGCAGTTTGGATTGTGATATTGATCGTGCATTCAAATTACGGAAGAGCACAACAAGTGCATTTCTTTACTGAAGGTACCGATCAAACTTATTACGATCAGGGCATCGTTGATGTCGCGAATCTGGGCGCAAGTACTTTCGAGCATACCAATCCGCCCGGGCTTCCGCAATACAACGACAAAGTGCCATGTTCTGCAACCGCATACAAAGGTCTGTCATCGTTAAAATTTAGTTACACCTCGGCAGTCTCCGGAAGCTGGAAAGTGAGTATTTACCGAAGCGGATGGACCACAGCTGACATCACCGGACTGGATTCCCTTTCTTTTTATATCTATTCCGGAACTGAACTGCCCAACACCGCCTTGCCGCTGATTGGCCTCAAGGCAGTTAAAAAATCCGGATCGGCCGAGGTTTCGTCGAAGTTGTACAAACTGGCTGATTACAATAACAATGTGCAGCCGGGGCGCTGGAACAGGGTGAAATTTCCGCTCAGCGCTATTGTCAGCGACAGCCAAAATGACGAACTGGATTACACTGCCGTCAAAGGCATCATTTTCGGCCAATCAGAAAGCAACAACAGCTCGCGGCTGATTTTTATCGATGACATCGCCGCATTTAAAAGCATAAGCAATGTGCCGCCGGTTGAAACATTTTCAGCAACGGGATATGACAGTCATGCCGAACTGAACTGGCAACATCCGGCCATCGGTTTATCGTACCGGGTTTATGCTTCGTTCGACCGCGGACAGACTTTTGAACTGCGCGGTGAAACTGCCGAAAACTATTACCTCGACTTTGTTCCGGAGAATGGCAGAAACACGACCGTAACTTACCGGATTGTTGCCGTTACCCAAGAGAAAGAGTCTGATCCGAATGAAAAAACTGCAACGATCCGCGATTTTTCCGATGATGAATTGCTTGATCTGATGCAACGTTATACGTTCCGCTATTTCTGGGAAGGAGCCCACCAAGGATCGGGCATGGCACTGGAACGGACAAACGGCAGCGGTTCAACAGTTGCTTCGGGAGCCACGGGAATGGGATTAATGGCCATGATTGTTGCCCATGAACGTCAATACCAGCCCCGGGAAGAAGTCAGGAGCAGAATTCTGAAAATCCTTTCCTTTCTGGAGAGCTGTGACCGTCATCACGGCGCGTGGTCGCACTGGTACAATGCTAATACCCTGCGTACACAACCTTTTTCGGCCGATGACGATGGCGGCGACTTAGTCGAAACTTCGTTTGTTGCCCAGGCTCTTGTCGCATTAAAAAACTATTTCTCGGGCACCGACGATCAATCCGCGCAGATCAGGGTCAAATCAGAAAAACTGTGGAAAGAAATTGACTGGAACTGGTACCGGCAAAACGGACAAAACACTTTATACTGGCACTGGTCGCCCAACTTCAACTTCAGCAAAAACATGAAGATCACCGGGTGGAATGAAAGCCTGATCACTTACATCATGGCGGCAGCTTCGCCAACTCACGGCATCTCAAAAGATGTTTATACTCAAGGCTGGGCCCGAAACGGAAATATAGTGAACAAAAGAACCTTCTATAACCACCAGATATCCCTTTCTCCGGACTGGGGCGGTCCGCTGTTTTGGCTGCATTACACTCATCTGGGCATCAATCCTCACGGACTGAAAGATCAGTATGCCGATTACTGGCAAGAAAGTGTGAACACAGTTAAAATTCATCACGCCTATGCGGTAGCCAATCCGCTGAACCGGAAGAATTACAGCGAAAAATGCTGGGGACTGACAGCCAGTGACGATCCGTACGGGTATACCGCCCATCAGCCGATGAGCAACGACAACGGAACCATAAGCCCCACGGCAGCCCTGGCAAGCATGCCCTATACGCCTGAAGAATCAATGAAAGCCCTGAAATATTTCTACCGGGAACGCGGCAAAGACCTCTTTGGAAAATTTGGCCCGTACGATGCCTTTAACGACGACGTAAATTGGGTAAAGAAAGCCTGGCTGGGCATTGATCAGGGGCCTATTGTAGTGATGATCGAAAACTACCGCACCAAACTTTTATGGAACGCGATAATGAAAGACCCGGACGTAAAGGCAGGCCTGGACAAGCTGGGGTTTCAGTATGAAATCACGACCAGCACCGGCAAGTTGCCAAATCCGCAGTCGTTTACCCTCTCCCCCAATCCGGGAAAAGGAACGGTGAGAGCAAGTTTCTCCGGAATGAACCCCGGACAGCCCCTTGTGATCAAGGTCGTTTCAATGGATGGACGGATGGTCTGGTCTGAAAAATTAACGGAGTTTGGCAACGAATTTTCTTTTGACTGTTCAGCATGGCCCAACGGATTGTATGTGGTTCTGTTGGTAAACGGAACGAAACAGGTGCAGGCGAAGCTGTTGGTTCAGAACTGACAACTCAGGGATGCTTACGCAATGACTTTCGCCGTCGGAGATTCAGATCCTTGTGAGCTCCATACGATTGTATTATTAATCCATTAACAACAATAATTGCATGAAAAAATATCTTTTTGCGCTACTATTTCTGACGGGAGTACAGCTGTCTGCACAGGATGTCAGAATGGATGCTTTCATCACCGAGCTGATGGGCAAAATGACCCTCGAAGAAAAACTTGGACAGCTGAACCTTCCGGCTTCCGGAGATATTACCACCGGTACTGCCAGTAGTTCGAACATTGCAGAGAAAATAAAAGAAGGTAAAGTCGGCGGACTCTTTAACATCAAATCGGCCGAAAAAATCCGGGATGTCCAAAAGATCGCCATGGAACAAAGCCGCCTGAAAATTCCGTTAATCTTCGGGATGGACGTCATTCACGGCTACCAGACCATGTTTCCGATCCCGCTGGGCATGTCATGCAGCTGGGATATGGAGCTGATGGAAAGAAGTGCCCGTATCGCGGCTCAGGAAGCCAGCGCCGACGGCATCAACTGGACCTTCTCGCCGATGGTCGATATTTCCCGCGATCCGCGTTGGGGACGTGTTTCCGAAGGTTCGGGTGAAGATCCTTACCTGGGTTCACAAATTGCCAAAGCAATGGTAAAGGGTTATCAGGGCGACGACCTCCGGAAAAACAACACCATTATGGCCTGTGTCAAGCATTTCGCGCTCTACGGAGCTCCGGAAGCCGGCCGTGATTATAACACCACCGACATGAGCCGTATCCGCATGTACAACGAGTATTTCCCGCCCTACAAAGCAGCTGTGGAGGCCGGCGTTGGCTCAGTAATGACCTCGTTCAACGAAATTGACGGGATTCCGGCTACTGCCAACAAATGGCTGATGACAGATTTACTTCGTAAAGACTGGGGGTTCAACGGATTTGTGGTGACTGACTACACCGCCATCCTGGAAATGGTCGATCACGGACTGGGTAACCTGAAGGATGTTTCAGCACTGGCGCTTAAAGCCGGAACCGATATGGACATGGTGGCCGACGGATTCCTGAATACCCTGAAAGAATCGCTTGAAGAAGGAAAAGTGACACAGCAGGAAATCGATCAGGCTGTGCGGCGGATTCTGGAAGCCAAATACAAACTCGGATTGTTTGAAGATCCCTACCGCTATTGCGATCTGAACCGCGCAAAAACAGAAGTTTTCACTCCTGAAAACCGTCGGAAAGCCCGTGAAATTGCAGCTCAAACCTTCGTTTTACTGAAGAACGACAAACAAACGCTCCCGCTTCAGGAAAAAGGTACCATCGCTCTGATCGGCCCGCTGGCCGACAACCGCGAAAACATGCCGGGAACATGGAGCGTAGCCGCTGATTTTCCGAAATCGGTATCACTGCTCGACGGAATGAAAAAAGCAGTCGGGAACCGGGCAAAAATAGTATATGCCAAAGGAACCAATGTGGTGAGCGACCCTCAACTTGACGCACGGATCAGCATTTTCGGGAAACCGACCAAATGGGACAATCGCCCGCAGAAAGAAATGATTGCCGAAGCGGTGGCCGTAGCCCGCAAAGCAGATGTGATCGTTGCCGCGGTGGGCGAATCGGCCGAAATGAGCGGCGAAGCTTCGAGTCGATCAGACATTAACCTTCCGGAGAACCAGCGCGAATTGCTGGAGGCATTGCTGGCAACCGGGAAACCGGTGGTGATGGTGATGTTCACCGGTCGCCCGCTGTCCATCAGCTGGGAAAAAGCTCACGTCCCGGCGATCCTGAATGTATGGTTTGCCGGTACCGAAGCGGGAGATGCTATTGCCGATGTGTTGCTGGGCAAAGTCAATCCCTCAGGAAAACTGAGTACTACTTTCCCTCAAAATGTCGGACAGGTGCCGCTCTACTACAACCATAAAAATACCGGACGCCCGCTGCCCGACGGAACCTGGTTCCAGAAGTTCCGCTCCAACTACCTCGATGTTTCGAACGATCCGCTTTTCCCCTTCGGTTTTGGCCTGAGCTACACCACTTTCGACTATAAAAATCTGAAGTTGTCCGATTCGGGCCTGACTGCCGGCGGAAAGTTAACCGTTTCGGTAGAGGTGACCAACTCCGGGAATTACGACGGCGCCGAAGTCGTTCAGCTGTATCTGCGCGACATGGTAGGCAGTGTCACCCGCCCGGTAAAGGAGCTGAAGGGTTTCCGGAAAGTATTTCTGAAAAAAGGCGAAACCCGCACCGTTGAGTTTACCCTCACCGAGAATGACCTTCGTTTCTATAACTCCGATCTGCAGTTTGTCAGCGAACCCGGAGATTTCAGGGTATTCGTCGGAACCAGTTCTGCCAATACGCTAGAAGCCGGTTTTGTCCTGAAATAAATAATCAGGGAACCGGAAACCGGAAAAGAAATGCGGGAAAAACGAACTCGCTGCTTCTTTTCCGGTCTCCGTTTTTTTTCTCAAATCAACCGCCATGAAAAAAATACTTCTTACGCTCATCGCATTCCCGTTGTTTTTCGCTTTTCAGGCAACAGCACAGGAGCCCGGAGACAGCGTTATTGTCGTAAAAGGCCAGGTAAGCGATTATACCATTACCCTAAAGAAAAAAAAATTCCGCACCGGACAGGTTACCGGCCCTGACGGAAAACCACTGGAAGGTGCAACAGTCATGTTTCAGTACAGCCCGGTGCACGACAATACGGACACCGGCGGCAGGTACAAAATCGTCGACGGAGGCCACGACTCGGTAATGGTTGTGTATTATCCCGGAATGAAAATGGGCCACGTAAATGTCAAACAACGGGGAAGTCAGGTTGATGTCCAACTGAATGCGGAAGAAACAGCTCCTGTAAAAAAAGAGAAGGCACGTTCAACCGAATGGTTCGATCCGTTGAACGATCAACCCAAAACCTTCTGCAATCCGGTTAACATCAGCTATAATTTCGAGCCCTACAACAACAATGTAAAAGCGAATGGCTCGTTCCGATCATCGGCCGACCCGATGCTGGTAAATTACAAAGGCGAATACTTTCTGTTTTCGACCAACCAGGGCGGCTTTCATTATTCGAAGGACCTGAGCCATTGGGAGTTTGTATATGCCAGTTTCCAGCGCACCCCAACCGATGACGACCAATGCGCCCCGGCTGCGTTTGCAAATGGCGACACCCTGTTCTACACCGGATCAACCTACCGCGGATTACCAATTTGGTACAGTACCGACCCGAAAAGCGGACGCTTCAAACGCAAAACCGAATCGGTTGCGCTGCCGTTCTGGGACCCGGCATTTTTCCTCGACGATGACAAACGGTTATACATGTATTACGGATCAAGCAACGAATTTCCACTGAAAGCCGTTGAACTGAACCGCAGCAACTTTTACCCGAAAAGTAAAATTACCGATGTGATGATGCTGAAACCGGAGCTTCACGGATGGGAACGTTTCGGCATGAACAATGACGACACAACAACGCTGGCTCCTTTTACCGAAGGTGCTTTTGTGAATAAACACAAGGGGAAATACTACTTTCAGTACGGAGCACCCGGCACCGAATTTAAAGTATATGCCGACGGCGTTTACGTTTCCGACAGCCCCCTGGGCCCGTTTACCTACCAAAAACACAACCCCGTGTCGTACAAACCCGGTGGTTTTGTGCAGGGCGCCGGCCATGGCGGGACCTTTCAGGATAACTACGGAAACTACTGGCACGTGGCAACCTGCATGGTATCGCTCAAATATAAGTTTGAACGGCGCATTGGCATTTACCCGGCTGGTTTTGATCAAGACGGCACCATGTACGCCACCACCGGTTTCGGCGATTACCCTTGCCTGAACCCGACAAAGACTACCGATCACCGCAGCGGAACGTTCTCCGGATGGATGCTGCTGTCGTACCAAAAGCCCGTCACGGTTTCCTCTGCCGATGGCCACCTGATTGGCCAAAATGCTTCGGACGAAAACATGCGAACCTACTGGGCAGCACAAACCGGAAATCCGGGCGAATGGCTGCAAATGGATCTGGGCGAGGTAAAAGAAGTCCGCGCTCTGCAAATCAACTACTACGATCACAACGCCTTGCAGCACAACAAAGCCATGGATTTGTACCACCAGTATCGCATCTACCAATCGGTTGACGGCCAAAACTGGACACTGCTGGTGGATAAAAGTGACAACGACCGCGATGTTCCGCACGATTACGTGGAGCTGAAAAAGCCAGTCAATACCCGTTTCCTGAAAATCGAAAACATCCACATGCCAACCGGCTCGTTTGCCATCAGCGACTTCCGCGTATTTGGGTTAGCCAAAGGTGAAAGACCGGCGCAAGTCAGCAATTTTAAGGTGAGCCGGGCAGCTGCGGACACGCGTAACGCCATGATAAGCTGGAGCCCTTCCAAAAGAGCCTATGGCTACAACATCTGGTATGGTGTATCGCCCGGTAAACTTTACAACTGCATCACCGTGAACGGAGAAACCAACTACAATTTCCGCGGAATGGATAAAGGCACAACTTACTATTTTGCCATTGAAGCGTTGGGCGAAAGCGGAGTTTCGATGAGGGGAAAAGAGGTGGAGGTGGAATAAGATTGATTGGCCCATGTCCGTTCACTAAAGTGAACGGCAAAGGATAACAGCCCTGATATAATGGTGCGAATCTTCAATGAGATAATATCCTTGGCCGTTTGCGATAGCTGACGGGCACCGATCCAAATGAGAGAAGCCATCCCGTTTTCGGAATGGCTTCTCACTTTCAATAAATCCTGTAATTTCAAATCACCCTATACCAAACTCTCAGTTTACTTGTTTCGATTTCCGGAGGTAGATGTTGCCGCTCACGGTTTTCAGGTCCACGGGCAAAGTTCCGCCGTTGAGCGATAAATCGCGTTTGGTGACCACCCAGTTCATTTCTTTCGAAGGTTTGTGGTCGAAGTTTACATCCGAATACACATCGCCCGTAATGGTTTCGAGGCGAATGAGGGCTTTGGCCGCAGCCGGAATGGTGTAGTCGATAAAACCACCGACCGAATTGACCGACATTTTTCCCTGAGCGCCCAGCAGTACCACCTGCCCGGAGATGGTCTTGAGACTGAATTCGAGGTTCGCCGGAACTTTCAGTTTGTAAACGATTTCCTGGTCGAAATTGCAGTTGTTTTTGGTTCCTTTCACTTTGCCGATTCCGTCAAAATCAATTTTTTCAGTCAACCCAACCCTTCCGGAGTATTCGCCGACGGTGAGTGAGTAATAATCGTTAAGGCGGTTTTCGTCGATGTTGACAGTTACTTCCAGTTCGACGGTATTTTTATTCCAGGCTTCCACGCGAATGGTGTCGGCAAAGTCGAATTTCATGGTCAGGCTTTTACCCTGAATGTCGAGCTTTTTGGTAATTACCTTTTGCGAAAAAGACACGACGATTGCAGCCACCATCAGGATGGCGGTTAAAATATACTTTTTCATGGCCGGAAGGATTTAGCGTTTGCGCAGGTAGATGTTTCCTGAAATGCTTTTGAGGAAGACTTTCTGACCACCGCCATTCAGGGTGTAAGAGTTTGCATTCTGCATCTTAACCATATCCATCCCGAAACCGCGTTTATCTTTTTCTGTTCCTGAAGACGTGTTTTTCAGGTCGAGGCTGTTGTACACGTTCCCGTTGATGCTGCTGATGTCGATGTTTGCCTTTTCCGAAGCAGGCAGCGCGATGTCGATCAGACCACTGACTGAGGCCAGCGAAGTGGGTTCGCTCTGGCTGATTTTATCGAAAACAATCTCGATATCTCCGCTGATGGAATTGACCGTAAACGGGCCCGACGACCTGGTGATTTTCACATTTGCGTTGAGCGTTTTCACCTCCAGGCTCCCGGTAAACGAATCGACAACCACATCGTCTTTGGCAAAGGGGCTGCCGTAGTCGAGGCTCACTGCCATTCCGGACGGAACAAGGATCTTGAATTTGTAGTCGCGCACCTGGCGGGTGGCACCCTGAATCCTGACGATTCCGTTTTCTTCGTTCACGTTAATGCCCAGTTCGGTGTTGTCTTCGGCGGCTCCCAGGAGTTTCAGCCCGTCGGCACGTTCAGGCCGGTCGACATTAAAATCCGACTCAATCACAATGGCGTTTCCGTTAGAATTCTGCAGCGAGACTTCGCCAAGCAGGTTAGTAATTTCAACCTTGTTTTTCACTTTGGGCGTGTACTCAAACTTTTTGGTCTGACCCATCAGTAAAACAGGAAAAACAAGCGCAGTAAATATGATAGCAATACGTTTCATGACTTTTAATTTTTAAGATTTTAAAATTGATTCATCGGGTTTGCGAATCGCGCCGGCTGCTTCATCGGTTCCCGACTACTTTTTATATGATTATTTTCATCATATCCTTGGCAAAAGCTTTCACACTTTCATCGGTTTGTTCATTATTGGTAACCGATTCAATCTGGGGTTTTGCTTCCCTCACGCCTTTTTCGGTCAGCACCTGGATGAGTGAGATTTGCAGCAGCGGGTTTTCCTGAACGGCCAGCGACTTAATCAGTTCCTTTTTCACCAGGGCATTCTTGTCCATCATTCCTGAAAGAGCTGTGATAGCGGCCAGGCGGACGTTGGTATTTTGATCGCTGTTCATGGTATACACCAGGGCCCCGATCAGGTCATCGCTTACATTTCCGCTGTTACTGATGCTGTAAACCGCGTCAATCTTTTGCGGCCCGGTATAATCGCGCAGGCTGGCCAGCAGCACCTGCTGTTTCTGTGCCGAAAGTTCGGAAGTGAGTTGGCTTTGTATCCGTTCGCTTTCTCCTGAACCGATGCGGTAACCGATCCAGTATGTTCCGAACGACAACACAAGCACGGCGGCAACCTTGGTCCAGACGGGGAGCACGCGGATTTTCTTCACACCCGGAGTGCTAAGTTCAGCCAGCCGTTCTGCAAATTCTTCTTTCATTCCTTCGGGGACTTCGGGATCGGGGAACGAGCCCATGAAAGAAAGAAATGAGCTCATTTCATCGTGGAGCGCCCTGCACGATCCGCAGTTTTGCAGGTGATGCCTGATGGCGCCCGATGTTGTTTCATCCAATTTCCTGTCGATGTATTCAGGAAGATTTATTTTTACCGCTTCACAGTCCATAATCATTCCATTATTATTTGGGTATAAATCTCTTTCAGTTTCTGTAGGGCGCGAAAGGTTTTCACTTTCACAGCATTTTCGTTCGACGCGATGGTTTCGGCAATTTCCCGGTATGAGAAACCCTGAAACCGGCTCAGTTCAATCAGTTCGCGATAACCGGGCGGAAGTTTGGCCATGGCTTCGAGCAGAAAGTCGAACGATTCGCGGGCTTCCATTTCCCTGACCGCATCGGCCTGATCGCGTGCAGCAATTTCCGGTTCATCGTTCAGGTCGTAGAACTTGCGTGCTCCCCGGAAATAGTCGACCATGATGTTTCGTGCAATGTGGAAAAGCCAGTAGGCAAACACCCGGTCTTCTTTCCAACTCTGGCAGTACCTGATCACTTTCATGAACACATTCTGGGTCAGGTCGCGGCTGGCGTCGGTATCGCGTGTCATGCGGACAAAGTACCCGTACACCTTTGGGTGATACCTGTCGTAAAGTACAGCGGCAGCCTTGTTATCGCCCTGCGCCAGGTTCTTCATCAATTGTTCATCGCTTAACCGTTCAGTCATGTTAAATCCGGAATCTGTTTGCTTTAAAATTGCTTATCTGAAAACAATACCATCGGAACAGGCAATTGGTTACCCGACCGATAAAATATTTTTTAAATTTTGATGATTTGCCCCTTCGATACGTCTTGGGCGACTCTATGAGCAGCGGTTCTTGACTGGAATACCCGGAAGGGAGCGCTCCGGATTTTATTTCTCCCGTTTATACAGCGGCAAACCGGCCAGGCGGGCAATGGTTTCGGCAGCCTGATCGCCTTCGGGGCTGAAGGCCCAAACGAATGCCGCTTTCAGCGGGTGTTTTTTCCGAATATCTTCGAGGGCGGTTAAGATGAGCTTTTTGACGATCCCTTTCCGGCGGTATTCATCCAGAACCAACGCGGAGCAAAAGTATATGGCTTCGTAGGTTTGGTGCAGCGGGGTGAGTTCGTAGAGCTGCTTTTCGGTAATTTTTCCCTCCACGAAGCGCAGCATCAGTTCCAGAGTAGTCGGAATTAACAAAACCCATGCGCAGGGGCCGTTTTCATCGCGGTATTCCGAAATGGCAGCCCGATGTATCACCTGCAAACGTTCCAGCACTTCCGGATTCACATCCAATTGGCTGGGATCGCTTTTTACAGCAAACACTTCGTCGGCCAGTTTAACTAATCGCTCGTAATTGCTTAAAGGAATATTGTTATCGTTCATACAGGTAAAAATACAGCGCCGTTTGTAAAATGCAAAATAAATGGTAGTTTCAATTTCAGAAAAAAAAGAAAACAATTCCACATCAGCACATGGCAAAAAAGAAATCAACGCGCGGCACAACAAGCAAAAAAAGTAACAAATCCCGATTTGCCTTATGGGTTATCGTTCTGGGAGTGATCATGTTCCTCACCGGTGCGGGTATTTTTGCATACCAGGGAGCCCCGCTCCATCCGATCATCAGCAAAATAGGCACTTGGTCGTTTATCCTGTGGTTACCCACGGTTTTACTGGGTTTAATTCTGCGGTTTATCTACCGGAATTCCTAGTATATACCGGATGTACATTCCCCTCAGCCGACTCAGAAATACCGGTATAGGTTTGCAGCAGACTGAGCCCGTAATAAGAAATCCGTCCCAATTAGCTTTGAGACGGATTTCTTATTTACTGAGCGGGTGATTTCGAGTCACCTGCTCAGTTTTTATCGGAATGAAATTTCTGCTTTTAAGGTTTGCTGCACGAAGCTTTCGGGTCAACTGCTTTGGGATTTGATCCGATAGCCGAAATCACTTTCAGCAATTGTTCGCCCATCCCGATTTTATAGCCTGAAGAGTACAGATACACATCTCCGGAAGCGTCACAGAACAATACCAAAGGCAACTTGTCTTTCAGTCCGGTGCCGTAAATAGCCGAGATTGCATTTAGTATCTGGTCATTCGGATCAATTCCGCTTTCGATTTTCGCCGGCAACTGATAAGTCTTCAGCACGCCTGCCTGGCCGGCCTTTTCGGCGGGCATGGCAAACACAAACTGACCGCCCCACTTGTTGAAATGATCAACATACGGGCCCAGGTCGTTCAGGATATGTTTCGAAGGTTCTTTATCCGGATCGAGCACTACCAGAACCGCGTATTTACCACCCACCACCGACGATAGGCTCACCGTTTGTCCATCGCTGGTCTTTTGCAGGTTCAGCGCATTAAAATCCAACTTTCCTGAAGGTTTCAGTTCGCCCGACTGTTTGCGCAGTTCTACCGGAACCGTAACTGTTTTGCCTTTTTCAACGGTAAAGAATGTCATACTGCTGAGTACCGTTCCGTCCTCCATGCGGTTTCCCGTAACCAAGGCATACTGCCCCACCTCCAGTTCAATCGGTTTGGCACTGTTGGTCAGACTGCCTCCCTCCGGAAATTCGAGTGTACGGTAAAAACCGTCTTTCAGGAATCCAATGGTATAGTGCAGGTAATATTGCGGCGTAACCGGATTGTTCTTTTCCGTCAGTTTAAGGAATCCTTTTTCAGGCTGGGCAATCACTTCAGGATCGAAACCTGCCCGCAGCCACTGACCATTCTGGTTATACTCCGGAATTTGTGTTTCAGGATTTAAACGGGCAGGAATACCAAACGTGCGGCAGGCAGCCACGAAGAAAATGTCGCGCGACAGCGGATCGGCCACACGCAGATTGTACACGCCAACCGGGGTGAGCGGTGCCCGTGAGTGTTTGTTGGCCACCGTGTTTACGCTGATGTTTTCACGAATCCAGTTGGTGAGAACCGAAATGTCGTTCCGGGCCGATTGAGCCATTTCTGCGCCAAACGACGTTGCCAGAAAACTGCGCCACGCACTCAGATTTTCGAGAGCAATACGTGGTCCAAGCACATATTTGGTAAACAATTCTTTCGACGGAACCAACTTTTGTGTCTCTGACTGAGCGGTCTGTACCAAGTGATCGGTCAGAATGGCTTCCGGGGCATCGCTGTAATCTTTATCGGCAAGCTGAATAGCCAGCTCAAGAACAGTACTTCGGTTTGCAGGTGCATTTTTTTCGAGATAAGCCGAAATCTGGTCCCAATTGCCGTAGCTCAGTTTGATGAAGCGGTAAATGGTGTCGAACGGAAGCTGGGTTTTGGCCGCAAACTCCTTCACCCAAACCGAATCCCTGAAGGTTGCCATCGTGGCATTCCGGATAGAATCTTCTTTGGCCAGGCGAATGTCGTTGGCTTTCTTGGCTTCGGGAGTAACCGAACTTTCGACTTTGGCTGCATGCGGCGGAACCAGATCAAAGGATTCTCCCGCTTTAGCCGGCGTCAGCTGATTCAGGACCAGTTCCAGGGTGTCTGTTTCAGGAACCGAAAGTTTTTGGTAGCCGAATCTGCCGTCTTTGGCAGCCCAGATAATAAGGTCGCCCATGCCAGTGTTGAGGCTTGTAAAACCTGCGGTGTTTGTAAATCCGGCGGCAATCGGATAATATTCGGCATAGTTATACAACTGGTATTCTACTTTAGCGCTGTCGGCAGGTGTTCCGTCTTCATTTTTCACCAAAATGGTTATTTGTTTGGTAGCAGCGTAATTCGAAGTCAGGTTCAGTTCCGAAAAACGGTCTTCGGCAATCACCACATCTTCATTACCCATGTAACGTCCGTAAGCGCGGGTGTGAACCAGCATGGTGCGGCGCGACGGTTCGCTGAACCAGCCCATGTCCAGGTCAACATCGGGTTCGCAGGCTCCGAGGTAGTGCCATTTTCCGTCGATCCATACTTCCACCCAGGCGTGGTTGTCGTCTGAATGTGCCCAGCGCGGCGTGTAGACCTGACGGGCAGGAATTCCGGCGGTACGCATAGCAGTTACAGTGAACGTTGATTCCTCGCCGCAACGTCCGAACGTTTTTTTTACGGTGCTGAGCGGCGCGCTGGTGCGCGAATCGGTTCCGCGGTAATTCACTTTTTCGTGGCACCAATGATTTATTTCCAGAGCGGCCTGCTTCATGTCCATGCCTTTCACGCGTTGGGTGATTTCGTTGTACATCACTTCGCGGAAGTTGTCGAGGTTTTCGTTGTTTACGCGCAAAGGCAGCACAAAATGCAGGAATTCCTCTTCCGGAATCGTTTTCCCCCAAGGCATTTCAGCGCGGGCTTTCAGACTGTACTGCACGTTTTTCAAGAAAAACGCGGGCTGGTAGTCAGCCAGGTCGCTCAACGGAGCATAGGCATAGATGAACTCGAGTGCCTGTTTTTCTTCCGGAGAAAGTTGTTGGTCGAAAATTGTCCAGATCGGAACCTGGCTTTTAGCGGTCAGTTCCTTCTGAATGCTCAGCATCCTCTGGATGTCAGTTTTTCGTTCAGGGTTTTGGATCAGTTCTTGCTTTTTTGTGCAGGCAAATGTCACAAAAACAATAAAAGTAAGAATCAATAATTTGTAAGTCATGTATGTTTCTGTTTAATACATCCTTATCCATAAAATGATCATTCGTCGGCGAAGAACAAAATGCAAAAAAATCTGTTTCAATCTATTCTTTAACAGCCTCCTCCAGCATCGTAATAGCCGAATAGAGTACTCCGGCTTCGCCCCGGAAAGTGCCCGATCCCCGCGGTTTATTATCTACCGAATACCATTCGTAAAAGCCATTGTTGTCTTTTACGCGTTTCACCATGGGCTGAATCTGCTCATAAGCCTCCTGTAAAAATCCGTTCTTTATCAGTTCCTGAATCATCCGGCCGCCAAACCAGGTCCAGTCGCCGCCGTTCTGGTAACTGTACTCCGGATTCATGATTTTGTTGGCAAAAAAGCCTTCGGGATAAGGGGGATAAAGCGTCAGCCCGATGGATGGCGCTCCAGCCTGCTTCACACGCTTAATCATCTCATCCAGAGATATTTTTATTTCTTCTTTGCTCAACAAACCGGCTTCAACGGCAATGGCGGTTCCTCCAAAATAATAGATTTCATTTTCATTGAAATCGGCCGGAAACGGCGATCCCTTTTCGAGATAAATATGCGGAATAAACTTTTGTTTGGCGCTATCCCACAAATATTTACGCGAATTCTGAGCAATGCTTTCTCTGATCGGATCCCATTTGCCCTTCGTTGCCGGCAGCAACTCGGTGAGGTTATTCAGGGCAATGATAAACATGGCATTGTCGTATATATCGATGGCCGGATGGGTATTGGCGTCCAGATCGACACCCCAGCCGTGTTCGGGTTGCACATCGCCCCAGTCTGCTGTTGTGGCACCAATGACGAGTCCGTATTGCTGATTAAAACGATGTTGCATTAAAAAATCCATAGCCCTTTCCATACGTTCGGCAACCGTCTTATCGCCCACCACGTCATTCAGAATTGAACTATCGCCGGTTAACTTGATGTATTTATACACCGCCTGTATCAAAGAACTTTCCTGATCGGTTTCCACGGAGTTTTTGTGAGCGGCGTAACGCGGTTCGAGTTTCGAATAACTGAAATCGGTTTCGCCTTCCGCAATTTTTCCGATGGGAGTAAAACCATCGATGATGTTACCGTCATCGCCCTGCATCCGGAAAAAGACCAACAAATTCTCTTTCAGTTCTTCCTTGGGAAACACCTGAGCCGCCAGTTCGATAAACGTATTGTAGTCGCGGATCCACACTTCGCGGTACCCATCTCCGGCATTAAATCCGGTTTTCATTATTTCCAGCGCTTTGCCCTTTACCAAAGGGAAATATTCGTTTTGAGCAACCAATCCAGCGAGCTCTTTATCAGCGCCTTTTTTGACCGATGAAGAGCAAGCCATCAACATCACCAACACAAAAACAGCAACAAATTCTTTTTTCATTTTAATTGGGTTTAGGTTTTAAATAATGGTCTCGGATATTTCAAGAATATCTATGTTCGGTTCTCCGGAATTACCTCCCCAATGAGTCCGGTGCTTTACGGAGCGCTATTTTTCTACCTCACTGATCTTAAACGCAACGGCATAAGCCGAAGTTAATGTTTTGGACAAACTTTCCGGAACAAAAATTTTAAAACCTGAGCCTTCGGATTTCCATTTCAGCGAACTTCCCTTTTTACCCAGCAAACTAATCTTTGCACCTTTTTCGGGAACAAATCCGCTTACCCGGATTTCTGCCGGAAGTTTTTCATTTTCATCGAGCAGGTAAATAATATTGGCCGATCCGTCTTTACCGCGTGTAAAACGCAATTTGCCATCGTAATACGGAGCGATAGTCCGGGTGTTATAAATAGCATCCCCGTTTATTTTCAGCCAGTCGCCGATTTCAGCTAATCTCGAATAAGCTTCATCGTACCAGGTTCCGTCGGGGCCGGGGCCGATATTCAGCAGCAGATTCCCGCCTTTAGCCACAATATCACTCAGCATGTGAATTACTTTGCGTGTTTCCATCATTTTCGCGTTAAACGAATACGACCATCCGCCACCCAGGATCATACACGACTCCCACGGATAGGGCAACATTTTATCCGGGACCATGTTTTCCGGGGTCAGGTAATTTTGGTTTTTACCTTCAACAGTGCGGTCGACCACAATACAATCGGGTTGTTTGCCGCGTATTTTTTCAACCAGTTCATCCATCCTGATGTCCTGATTTGCCATTTTCTTTATTTTGAAACCGGGGATACGCGGAGTTTCTCCTTTCACTTCGTTTTTTTGCACCTGTCCGCCATCGAACCACATCAAGTCGATCTTTCCGTAGTTGCTGCAAATTTCCATCACCTGGTTGTGCGTGAATTCAGTAAAATTGTTCCAGCGTTCAGGATAGGCTTCCAGGTCGTAATTGGGATTGCGGTCGAACGGGGGAAACTGCGGCCACCAGTAGTCGGGGCTGTGCCAGTCTGGTTTTGAGAAATAAGCCCCGATCCACAAACCCTCATTCCGAAAAGCATTGAATATTTCTTTGGTCACGTCAGCTTTCGGGTTAGTATGGAACGGACAATCTTTTCCGGTGATTTTGTAATCGGTATATTTAGTGTCGAACATGCAAAAACCATCGTGGTGTTTGGTGGTAAAGACAACATATTTCATCCCGGCATTTTTTGCTGCTTTAGCCCATTTCTCCGGATCAAATTTTGCAGGGTTAAATGTTTTGCCCAAATTTTCATACTGTTTTTTGTAGGCAAAATAGTCTTTTACGGTATCAGGAACACACCAGCCTTCGTCTTCCGGACAAATTGACCAGGATTCGACAATACCCCACTGACTGTATGGCCCCCAGTGCATCAGTAGTCCAAATTTAATATCTTGCCATTCATCAATCCGTTGCTGGATTCGTGGATTGGGATCAGGAAAATAGGTTTGCTCTTCGTGTTGGGCCGATAATTTTAGCCCCGACAACACCAGAAAAAGAAAAATAAGTTTTATTGGTCTCATATGCAGTCACTTTTAATAAATTTGTGCCGTATTTCAGGAAGTAAAGTTAATACATGAAAATCAGAAATAACAGTGTAAAAGCAAGACTTTTTAAAATATTTTACAAACATTACCTAGGTTACTATAATTTAATAACAATCGGGAAAATTGTTCTATCTTGCACTTCAAAACTAAAACACAATGAAACAAACTTTTACAGGAATTTTCGTTTTGCTCTGCTTCTCCGTCTTGTGGAGTTGCCAACCCGCCAAAACGTTCACTGCAGATGAAATCTCCCTGGTACCTCAGGTTCAGAAAATAACCTTGGGAGAATCTTCTTTTAAATTAAAGCAGAGCACCAGGCTTGTTGTCGAAAACATTGACCAGCAAGCCATAGCCAATCAGTTTGCCACGATGGTTGAGAAAGCAACCGGATGGAAACTTCAGGTCGCGATCGGCGCGAACGAAGGATCAAACCAGCTGTATTTTAAAACCGAACCCATGATGGGCCCCGAAGCTTACCAGCTCGATGTACAAAAAAACCGTATCGAGATTAAAGCCGCCAAACCGGCGGGCTTCTATTATGCCATGCAAACCATTCGCCAGTTACTTCCGGCCGAGATTGAAAGTGCCCGGAAAAAAGAAACCACCGAATGGCTGATCCCGGTCGTCAGCATTTCTGACAGCCCTGCCTTTAAATGGCGTGGCTTTATGCTCGACGTTTCGCGCCACTTTTTCCCCAAAGAAGAAGTGCTACGCATGATCGACCACCTGGCACTACACAAAATCAACACCTTACACCTTCACCTGGTTGATGACCAGGGATGGAGAATCGAAATTAAGAAATATCCGAAACTCACCGAAGTTGGCGCATGGCGTGTCGATCGTGAAGACAAACCATGGAATTCGCGCCCGAAACAGGAAGCCGGCGAAAAGGCAACTTACGGAGGCTTTTACACCCAGGAAGATATTAAAGAAATGGTGGCTTATGCCCAAAGCCATTTCATCACAATTGTTCCTGAAATTGAATTACCGGCTCACGTCACCTCTGCATTGGCCGCATATCCGCAATATTCCTGCACTGGCGGCCCGTTCACCGTGCTTCCCGGAGGAGTATGGCCAATTACCGATATTTATTGCGCCGGAAAAGACTCAACCTTCCTTTTCCTCGAAGATATTTTAACCGAAGTCATTGACCTTTTTCCATCCAAATACATCCACATTGGCGGCGATGAGGCCACCAAAACCGAATGGGAAAAATGCCCGGACTGCAAAAAGCGGATCAAAGCAGAAAGCTTAAAGAATGTAGAAGAACTGCAAAGCTATTTCGTCAAACGAATCGAGAAATTCATCAATTCCAAAGGGCGGATCTTACTGGGCTGGGACGAGATTCTAGAAGGAGGATTACCGGCCGAAGCTACCGTAATGAGCTGGCGGGGAAACAAAGGCGGAATTGAAGCAGCCAATCAGGGACATGACGTGGTCATGACTCCAAACTCGGATTGTTACTTCGACTACTACCAGGGACCAATGGATCAGGAACCGCTTGCTATCGGAGGATTCCTCCCCTTAAGCAAGGTTTATAACTTTAATCCGGTTCCTGAAGAATTAAGTGCCGAAGCAGCCAAACATATTCTGGGCGGACAGGCAAACCTATGGACCGAATACATTCCTGATATCAAACATGCAGAATACATGACCTTTCCGCGCATCGCCGCTTTAGCCGAGGCCGTGTGGAGCCCGAAAGAAGTCCGCAACTGGGAAGATTTTTCGCGACGGATTCAACTGCTCATGAAACGATACGACCTGTTAAACATCAACTACTCAAAAAGCGCCTACAAGGTAACTGCCAAATCAGAGCTTAATCAGGAGAAAAAGCAACTCGCGGTGAGCCTTCAGGGCGAACTTCCCGGCATCGAGATACATTACACCATTGACGGAAGCGAACCCACTATCCAATCGCCGATTTATACCGAGCCCGTCCTGGTCGAAAAAACTTCGACCTTAAAAGCAATCACGATTGTTGACGGGAAACCGGCTGAAAAACCGATGACACAGTCATTCGACATCAATAAAGCGACAGCCAAACCGGTTAACTATCTGGTTCCAAACAACCAGTCGTACAACGGATCGGGAGAGATCACACTGGTAAACGGCATCCGCGGAACGACCAACCATTCCGACGGCGAATGGCAGGCCTGGGCCGGAAACAACATGGAAGTCGTAATTGATTTGCAGCAGGCTTCAGAAATTCACACCATCTCTGCGGGGGCGCTTCAAAATGCGGGAGCGTGGATTTTCTTCCCGAAAAAGGTCGAATTCTTTGTTTCTAAGGATGGTAAAACATTCCAAAAAGTGGGTGAGGCTGTAAATGATGTTGATCCGCTTTCAGGAGACAAGTTACTGAAAGACTTTGCGGCAACGTTTACTCCGGTCACAGCTTCTTACGTGAAAATAATTGCCCGGAACCTGGGTAAAATTCCGAAAGGACACATGGGTGAAGGTAAATCAGGCTGGTTATTCATCGATGAAATTGTGGTAAACTAAACTACTCAGCCAAAAGAGAAGCAGGGTGCCTGGTTATTCCGGACACCCTGTTTTTTTATGCCCGATTATTCAGGGCTTTAGCCCCATTGCTTTCACGTAACCTTCATTTACCGTGCAGTTCCTGAATTTACTGTTCTCGGCCAGTTGCAACATCGCTTTTTTTACCAGTTCCTGATCAGGACGGGCCGCACGGATATCGTTAAAATTGTTTCGGGGAGCTTCGGTAAATTCAATGATTTTCTCCCAATTTTCGGGCTGTGTGATAGAAGTCACACCTCTCGGGCTATTCATTTTCTTGAAAGGCCAGTAGGTCCAGCCAATGTTGTTGCGCTCCATTAACCGGGTCCATCCGGCAATCCACTGATCGGTATTCTCCCCGGTTTCACCCATAAATATCGGCAGGTTTACCGAGTCGCGGAAGCTCACAAAATCCTGGATATTGGCCTGAAGTGTGTCGCACCAGTAACGGTGACAGGTATACATCATCTTATCGTCAAACTTCGAATCGCTGAACACCCTGAAATTGCCGTTCCATTGAGCCCCGCCAAGCATAACAATGTGATTGGAATCCACCTCACGGATAGCTGCCACAGCCTTTTTGTAAAGCGGCTCAAGAGCCGCATTGAGTTTGGGCATATCATCGCCAAAATAAGGAGCAATGGGTTCGTTCAGCAAATCATAACCCAGAATCACCGGCTCATGCTGGTAGTGCTCTGCAATCTTTCTCCAGATCGCCGCAAACTGGTTCTGACTTTCTTCGCTGGTCATCAGCCACGGATACCCGTAACTGTCATCGATGTTGTCACCGGTTTGTCCGCCGGGAGCGTCGTGCATGTCCAGAATCAGGTAAATCCCCGATTCGCGGCACCAACTGACCAGGCTATCCAGGCGCTGAAAGCCATCCTGACTGGCAGATAAACCCATATAATCTTCATCAGTGAACAACTTGTAATGAAAAGGGATGCGGATCGTATTCATCCCGGTTTGTCTGATGTAGCGGATGTCGTCCCGGGTCACATAATTATCTTTAAACTGTTTCCAGAACTGATTGGTAAAATCCGGGCCGACCATTTCCCGGAAAGCCTGGTCAATCAGCCTTGCCGAGCTGGTTCGTTTAAAGCCAAACATGTATCCTTCAGGATTCAGCCAGTTGCCCAGGTTAATTCCTCGGATAAAGAATTTCCCGCCGTCGGGGGCAATCAGATCGGGACCGTTTACGCTGATGAACGACGACTGAGCCCCGGCACTTTGTTTCGGCGCAGGATCGCAGCTGAACAACGCTGTAAGCGCCACCAGAAACAAAAACAGAAAAAAAGGTTTAATCATGATAACTCGGTTTAAGTTGGTTCGAATAAAACCCGAAAATAACAAAAAAAGAAAGGCAGCTCTTCCTCTGACGAAAAAGCTGCCTTTCTTAAAAACCAGTATTTGGCTCCGAACTTAGTTGATACGCAGAACCGATCCTATTTTCAGCGTTTTTTGCGCAGTGATGTTATTGGCTGCACAAAGCTTTTTTACCGTGGTATTGTATCTCCTGGCAATGGTCCAAAGGTTATCGCCCTTGCGGATTACATGCTTTGAGTTTCCTGCACTGGCATGAGCCGAATGACTTGAGGCCGGTTTGTTTTTCAGATCAGCCAGGTTGATTTCAAACTGCTTGTTCTTGTAATAAATCTTGTCCGAGCGCAGTGATGCTGTTTCGAAGTCGATGTATTTATTCGAGTCAAACGGTTCTCCGAAAAGCCGTGTTTCAAAGTGGAGATGATCACAGGTAGCACGCCCTGTACGGCCGCCAAGACCAATTAAGTCGCCGGCTTTAATGGTGTCATTGATCTTGACTTCGATGGTCTTCAGGTGCGCATAGATGGTTTCAAGGCCGTTACTGTGCCTGACCAAAACCAGGTTTCCGTAACCATTGAATCGCTTGGCCAGGCGAACCCGCCCGTCAAAGGCACAACGGATCGTATCTCCTGAGTTGATTTTAATATCCGTTCCGGTGTGCATCCTTCTCCCCCGATACCCGTATTTGGAAATAACTTTACCGCGGACGGGAAGAAAAAACGGGCTTTCGTTTTCGCTTTCCAGAGAAATGATGATGGTGTCGCTTTTATTAGGTAAAGTATTTACCGGATATTTGATCTGAGTAGAGTTCCAGATATTTTTGTAAATCGTTGCATCGGTTGATTGGAGTGAATCGACTTCCAGTTCTTCCGATCCGGCGAGTAGTGTGTCGACCTCAAAGGTTTCGTTGATGGGAGCGATTGTTGCCGGAAGTGTTTGTTGTGCAGAGCTGTACAGCGAAACAAACAGACCGATTAAAAGTGTTAAAGTACGTAATTTCATCCTCAAAATTTGGGTTATTGACTTAGCTCAAAAATTTGAACGGGGAGCGAAGGTAACTTTTTCATTATTAAATTTTGCATTTTTCGTTAATTGAGTTACTCGTTTTAACAAATAATAACACCTTTTTATACATTTGCGGCAGATTTTAAGAAGGGAAGGTAAGAAATGAAAAACAGTGTTTTCCGCAAGATTTTGAAGTACTTAGGTTTTGGACTTGCGGGTATTTTCGCGTTAATCGGGCTGATTTTGACTTTGGCGTTTTTTGCAGTAAAATTTCACCTGACCAATGATCCGGGTGTAGTCGACATCAACGATCGTTATTTTCAGGAAATAAAAGATAAGTATGGGCGTGGAACCGAGCACGATACCACCAGAATTAACTTCAGCGAAGCCAAATTCTTTCATAACCTGTCGGTTTTAAACAAATATTTCCCGGCAAATGCCTACTACATTCAGAATGCTTATTACAAAAGCCAGAATCTGAAAGAAGCTCAGCGCATGATCGAAGCCGTTAACCTGCATATGCAGGAAAATCAGGAGTACCACGCCGAGGTGAATGCTTTTGAAGAAAGCAGCGACTCGCATAAAGCCAAAGCCCTGAACAGAAGCGTTTACGAATGGATGAACATTCCTGAATGGCAAGACTTTAAACTGGCAGTAGCAAAAGACAAACACCTGATCGATTCGGCAGCACACCTGACCGGAGTGGAACCACGCCTGATCGTGGCCGTTTTGGTGGGCGAACAAATCCGTTTATTCAACTCAAGCCGCGAAGCCTACAAAAAATGGATCGGCCCGCTGAAAATACTTTCGGTTGAAACAACATTCTCGCTCGGAGTTACGGGTATCAAAGTACCAACTGCCCAAAAGATTGAAAAAAACCTGAAGGATACCGCCTCCATCTTTTACCTGGGCAAACCGTACGAGAACCTGCTCGACTTCAAGACTCAGAACATTGCTCAGGAGCGGTTCGATCGCCTCACTTCGTACAAATGCCACTTTTACTCCTATATGTATGCCGCCCTCAACGTGAAACAAATCAACGTGCAATGGGAACGATCCGGCTTCCCGATCAGCGACCGCCCCGAAATTCTGGCTACTTTGTTCAACATTGGCTACGAAGTCTCGGTTCCCAAAGAAAACCCCGTGGTAGGCGGATCGGGCATCAACATCAAAGGAAAAAGGTATTCGTTCGGCGCAGTAGCTTACGAATTCTATTATTCCGGAGAATTGTACGAGTTGTTCCCCTTCAAGAATTCGAAATTCGATTTTACGGATGTCTAAATCGATAGTCCATCCGGTACGTTCAGGAAAGGTTCTTGCTGCATGCCTGCTGTTCATCCTGATTGCGCTCAACGGCAGGGCACAGAATAGCCGCTTCGGCGAGATAGCCTGGACTACCCTGACGGACGGTTTACTGTATGCCGAAGTGGATGCCCCTGAAAAATCGGTGGTCAACGACTCAAAGCTAACCATCCTGAAGGTAGATGTGAATCAGTTCGACTTTCAGTTCCTGACGGCTTCGGAACATGGGCACCAGGCTCGCACGGCTCCCGACTGGGCCGTTGAATTCGGCCAGAACATCATCATCAACGCCGGAATGTACAGCTACAACAAAACACAGTCGAACAAGGGCTACATGAGAAATTTCGGGCACCTGAACAATCCGAAGAAAAGCACTTACTACAATGCCATGCTGGCCATGCACCCCAAAGACAAGCAGAAGCCACCGTTCGAAATCATTGATATCACCTGCCAGAGTTGGGAAATCGTAAAACATCAGTACCACTCGCTTTGCCAGGGTATGCGCATGATCAGCTGCAACGGCGAAGCAATGGAATTTTCGAAGCGCCCCGACCAGTCGTGCAGCATGATTGTTGCCGCCACCGATACCACCGGAAACCTGTACATTGTCTTTACCCGTTCGCCCTATACGCATCAAAAAATGATCAGCTACCTTCAGGAAATGCCGCTGAACATCCGCACCAGTGTTTACCTCGAAGGCGGCCCCGAAGCCAGTCTGTACGTCAGTACCGGCGACACGGTGATTGCCAAATACGGCAGCTACGTATCAAACACCTGCAACAACGACGACAACGATCATTTCTGGAAAATTCCGAATGTGATTGCCCTCCGCAAGAAGAACTAGAAATATGGTCCTCGTATCCGTCAGCTGAAGCAGGCGGCAAAGCGTGGCCCTCAAATTTTCATTTGCTGAACTATCCTTTGCCGCCACATTTATGCCACGAACTAGCTGCTTTTCGCTTCCAGAATCCGCTGTTTCACCAGGTCATTCAATTCAACGGGAGTCATTCCTTCCGGATAAACCGGAGGCAAAAACCGGATGCTGATTTTTTCGCCACGCTTAATTTTTTTCGCTCCGGAAGACATGGCAGCATAAGCGCCGTCAATTACAACCGGAACAATCGGGACCTGCAACTCGGTGCTCAAAATGGCATACGTTTTTTTGAATTTACCTAGTCTTCCGCTCTGTGTGCGGGTTCCTTCCGGGAATATCAGGATTTTCTTTCCCTGTTTCACCACTTCGGCCATCTTCAGGATCGAGCTTTTCAGATCTTTCGACAGGTCCATCACAATCACATTGCTGCGACTGGCCAGGTACCTGCGGACACCACTTTTAACGTGGTCTTTTTTTGCATACGAATAGGTGTTTTTCAGCGTCCGGCGGTCGAGGTACGAAAGCACCAGGAACGCATCAAGTTTACTTTCGTGGTTGGGGGCAAAAAAGCACGGCCCTTCAGGAATATTCTCCATCCCGC
Source organism: Prolixibacteraceae bacterium (assembly GCA_016788685.1). Lineage (GTDB taxonomy): Bacteria > Bacteroidota > Bacteroidia > Bacteroidales > Prolixibacteraceae > Aquipluma. The sequence continues at coordinate 27,599 of JAEUSS010000226.1, forward strand.
TGCCTTCGAACTTAAAAAACAGCTTGAAAACACCGCGCACCGAACTCACAATCGGGCCCAGCAAAAACGAAGTTTTGGGCAGAATAACGTCCGAATCATCTTTCAGGTCGCCGGTCCAGCCCGAGTCCTGATCGGTTTTATGATACAGCTTGTGGGCTTGAATATGCTCGGCAATTTTCCGGATGGAAGGAAATTTAAGCAACTGCTCTTCGTCGAACTTAATTCCAAAGCTTTTTTCGATGTAGTCAATCAGGCTCAACTTGCCGAGCGAATCCATCGAAATATCGAATACCAGGTGGTGCTCGGGTAAAATGTCCATGTCGACCTGGCTTTCGATGAATGACTTGATGGCGTGATATTCTGTTGTTTCGGGCGCGTCGGAAACTGCCTTTTTATCTTCTTTCTTTTCAAGAAGTTCGGCCAGTTTGAAGCGCTGAAGCTTTGACAAACGTGTACGGGGCAACTCCGAACGGACCAGTGTAAACTGCATAATCCGTTTGTACGAACTCATTTCGGCGTTGAAAGGCGAAATCACCTCATCGCGGAAATACTGGTTAATATCTGTGATCCCGTTTTCAGCCAGAAACCCAAAATCAGGATAAATAACAGCATGCAGCATTTCGTTGTGCATAAATACTCCGGACTCTTTTACAGCTTTCGAAAAGCCGTCGAGCTTCATCTCCACTTCAACCGGGTTGATGTTCTTACCGTTGGGCAGTACAATGATTTCTTTCTTCCGCCCGGTAATGTAAAGGTATCCGTCCCGATCCAGGTAACCCAGGTCGCCCGTATGCAGCCAGCCATCCGCCACAACTTCAGCCGTTTCTTCGGGCCGGTTGTAATAACCTTTCATGATGCTTGGCCCCCTGGCTACAATTTCGCCATCGTGTATTTCAACGGTCAGCCCGGGCAATGCCTGTCCGGTAGCGCCGATCCGGATTTTTCCCGGACGGGGGAAAGCGATCATCGGAGCGGCTTCGGTCATGCCGAATCCTTCCATGATGTCGAAGCCGATTCCGTAGAAAAAAGTCCCTACTTCCTTGTTCAGCGCAGCTCCCCCGGCAATCATGTACTGCAAATGACCACCAAATCCTTCGTGTACCTTTTTGAAGATGGTTTTGCCCAACTTCCGGTTTTTGGTTTTCAGTACGAACCACAATAAAGCCCGGGCAACAACGCTTTTATCGATCTTCGCTTTAATGCCGCGGTACATCAGCTCGTACAGGCGCGGAACGCCCAGAAAAACGCCGGTTTCGTTGTCAGCAAACGTTTTCATCAAATCGGCCGACTGCATCGAAGGCACAACGACAATGGTTGTCCCGACATAAAGCGGCACCATCATCGAACCAACCAGTGGAAATACATGGTGCAAAGGCAGAAAAATCATCACCTGACGGTCTTCGGCATAGATCCGGCAATCGATAACGGCCCTCATGTTTTCGCTGATGTTGGTGTACGAAAGCATCACTCCTTTCGGGCTGCCGGTAGTTCCTGAAGTGTAGATGATCACCGCGGTGGTGTCGTCGTCTTCAGGCCCGAGCCACTGGCTTTCGGGGATCTGCTCGTCCGGGACGATATTTTCAAAAATCACGATTTCAGGTTTGTGC